>JAQYWA010000386.1 GCA_030145265.1 Desulfuromonas sp.
GCTGCGTGCCGCACTGGTCGATAACGCCCTCGATGGACTGCTGCCCGCCGAAGATACCCTCCCGGCGAACCTGCACAAGGCGATGCGTTATTCGGTTTTTGCCGGCGGCAAGCGCATTCGGCCGATTCTTGCCCTGGCTGCCTGCGAGGCGGTCGGCGGTACCCCGGAACATGCCTTGCCTGTGGCCTGCGCCCTGGAAATGGTTCACACCTATTCGTTGATCCACGATGATCTGCCGGCCATGGACGACGACGACTTCCGGCGCGGACGTCCCACCAACCACAAGGTTTTTGGTGAGGCGACCGCGATTCTCGCCGGAGACGCCCTGCTGACCCAGGCGTTCGTACTGCTGTCGAGTCCCGCGGCCTGCGAGCACCTCCCTGCGGCTGTCAGCCTTCGCATCCTCCACACCATCGCCCGCTGTTCCGGTTCGATGGGGATGGTCGGCGGCCAGGTCGTGGACATGGAATCGGAAGGCAAGCAGGTGGAGTTCCCGCTGCTTGAGTACATTCATACTCGCAAGACCGGGGCTCTGATACTCGCTTCGATCCAGTGCGGCGGGCTGGCCGGCGGCGCCGAGGCCGAGTCGATGAAGGCGTTGACCGAATATGCCGAGGCGGCCGGCCTGGCTTTTCAGATTGCCGATGACATTCTCGATATCGTCGGTGAACAGGCAGAACTCGGCAAGGATGTTGGCAGCGACCAGGCCCGCGGCAAGGTAACCTATCCCGCTCTGCTGGGGATGTCTGCGGCACGGGAACGGGCGCAGGAGCTCAAGGATATTGCCATCCGGGCCCTGGCACCGTTGGGCGAGGCCGCCGAACCACTGACCAAAATTGCGCGCTATATCGTTGACCGGAGTTCGTGATTCAGCGAATCCGACGGACTAAATTGAATAACAGGCTGTCTATTACCATGAACATTCTTAATACACTGGAGTCCCCCCAGGCCCTGAAACAGCTTTCTCCGGGTGAACTCAAGGCCCTGGCCGAAGAAATCCGCGAAAAGATTGTCGAAACCGTTTCCGTCACCGGCGGCCACCTGGCCAGCTCGCTGGGGGTGGTGGAGCTGACCGTCGCCCTGCACCGGGTTCTCAATGCCCCGGAGGACAAAATCGTCTGGGACGTGGGGCACCAGGCCTACGCCCACAAGCTGCTGACCGGTCGCCTGGAACGCTTCGATTCCCTGCGTCAGCTCGACGGCATCAGCGGTTTTCCCAAGCGGGCGGAAAGTCCCTACGACTGCTTCGACGTCGGCCATAGCAGCACCTCGATCTCAGCGGCCCTGGGCATGGCTACCGCCCGCGATGCCCGCGGCGGTTTGGAGAAGGTCGTTGCCGTTATCGGTGACGGTTCCCTGACCTCGGGACTGGCTTTCGAGGGGCTGAACCAGGCCGGCCACCTCAACAGGGATCTGGTCGTCATTCTCAACGACAATGAAATGTCGATCTCGCCCAATGTCGGTGCGCTGGCTTCTTTTCTCAGCCGCAAGATGACTTCCGACCTGTTTGTCCAGTTGAAGAAAGATGCCAAGAGTTTTCTCGTCGGCATGCCGCATTTCGGCAAAGATTTGCTCAATCTCGCCCGGCGCGCCGAGGACTCGCTCAAGGGGTTCTTCACGCCGGGGATGCTGTTCGAGGCTTTCGGATTTGATTACGTGGGGCCGGTCGATGGGAATCGGCTCGAGGATCTGGTCGAAACCCTGGAAAATGTTTCCCGCCTCAAAGGGCCGGTCCTGCTGCACGTCTTGACCACGAAAGGCAAGGGGTATCCCCCCGCCGAGCAGAACCCCGCCCTTTTTCACGGCGTTGGCCCGTTCGACCGCGCGAGCGGCGAAGTCAAGGTCAGCAAGGGGGGGGCAGAAAGTTACACCGCGGTGTTCGGCAAAACCATGGTGGACCTTGCCGGACAGGATGACCGGGTGGTGGCGATTAGCGCTGCCATGCTCGAAGGGACCGGACTCAAGGAGTTTTCACAGAAATTTCCCGAACGCTTCTACGATGTGGGGATTGCCGAACAGCACGCGGTGACCTTTGCCGCCGGTCTAGCCAGCCACGGCATGCGGCCGACGGTGGCCCTCTATTCAACCTTTTTGCAGCGAGCTTATGACAATGTGTTGCACGACGTCTGCCTGCAGAACCTTCCGGTAGCCTTCGCTCTCGACCGGGGGGGGCTGGTCGGCGCCGACGGGCCGACCCATCATGGGGTATTCGACTACTCGTTCCTGCGGCATATCCCCAACCTGACCTTCATGGTGCCGCGAGACGAAATTGAGCTTCAGCGTGCCGTACATACGTCGCTGACGGTCGATGGCCCCTTTGTCTACCGGTATCCCCGGGGCAACGGGCTGGGGCTGGAGC
>JAQYWA010000387.1 GCA_030145265.1 Desulfuromonas sp.
AGGCGTTTCATCGCCGAGTTCAGGTTCAACGCCAGAATCATGATGCCCCACCAGGCGGCGTTCTCGCCAAAATCGCCCGAGGGCAGTTTGCCGCCGGCCAGATCCTCTTTCATGATCGAGTGGACTTCTTCACTTTTTCCGCAGCGCTGGCGGTACCAGGCGATCAGTTCGTTGCCGTCAATGGTGCGGTTGGTGACGATCCCCCGGATCTTGTAGCGCGTGCCGCCGGGGGTCTCGACGCTGTCTGGCTCCGCGGCGTTCTCTTCGTGTCCGGGCAGCGTCAGCTGCTGGTGCAGTGCCTCGCGGGTCGCCACGAAACGGTAGTCTGGCCCGTTTTTGCTGTGTCCGGCCCAATGGGGTACGAAGCACACCTCGGCCCACTGCTGGCCGGTTGAGTACTGATTGCCGTCTTGATCGCTGCGCAGCACGTCAGACCACTGGTCTTCTGCCACTTCAAGCACCGCCCGGCGAAAACTTTCAGTGACATCGACGCCGATGGCGAACTCGATCACGCCGAAGCGCTCATGCTTCCCTTCGGCGCAGTAGCGCAGCAAGTCCTTCTGGTAACCGGCCGTGTCCGAGCGCACGGAAACCGTTTTCACCCCTCGGGAAGCTGGGCCAACGCTTCCTGAAGGAGGCGCAACTGCTGGTGCCCAGCCAGTACGTTTCCGTCGCGAAACTCCGAATGCACCACCAGATCCTGCTCGAACCGGTAGGTGTTGAAGGGCTGGTAGGCCTGGTACTGTTGGTAGCACCACAAGGCCTGCTCTTTCTGGCTGCCCACCAAAGTGGCATCCATGTCGAGAGTGGCCTGAGCCTGCGGCGAGCGGCTTTGCACGAACGCGACAAAATCCCGGTTGACCTGCCCCAGTACCCGCAAATGCTCGTTGGCTGCGGGAATAAACGCCGTATGGGGCTGACGCTGCGCCTCCTGCGTCGGGTCGTGAAAGGCGGCCAGGTAACGAAACACGGCCGAGGGCGAGGGAAAGGTGCGGCTGCGCTCCTT
The DNA here is from genome assembly GCA_030145265.1 of Desulfuromonas sp. GTDB lineage: Bacteria > Desulfobacterota > Desulfuromonadia > Desulfuromonadales > Trichloromonadaceae > Trichloromonas. The sequence goes on from JAQYWA010000387.1 coordinate 1,007, forward strand.
GCGCCAGCGCCGCTCCAGGGTGCGTCGTTCGCGCCGCGGCAACCCGTGGTGTTCCACTTTCTGCATCACCCGGCACAGCCCCTCGTCCGCCTCCAGTCGGTCGATATCCGAAACACAGTCGCCACCGGCCAGATTCAACAGGATCAGCGCCATCACCATCTGGCTGTCGGTCCAGCCCTGACAGCCCTGCCCGCGAACGGTAAGATGACTCCGGATCGCGTCGCGCAGTCCGGAGGCCTGCGCCAGATCGAGATAGGTTGGCAATCCCGCCAGCGCGGTCAGTCCTGCGGCCGTGCTCTGCTCTTGGTACTGGAAAGGAAGAACGCCTTGTGACATACTTGTTTCACCTCGTTGGTGATAGTTTGTTGGTTGCGCAACCATTCTATCTTCCCAGCTTTACTGGGCCAACGAGGTTTTTCTATTTTTTTGATGGTGAATCTGGGAATCCGACCCGGGGAGATTAATCAGTTTTCGGCAGGCCTTTTTCAATCCCTTTTTTGATCCCGTCAACAACGGTATCTACGGCATCTTTTTGTCGTTCCGGAGGGAAAATTTCTCCGATCATTCCGCCAAGCACAAGGCCCAAAAAGTTCATCGTGTCGCCAATTTTCTCCGGATTAACGTTATGGCTGATCAAAGCTTTTTGGACAGCCTTTGCCAGACCTTTCCGCAATTCATACTCTTCATTTTGACTCATATCTTTTCTCCCTTTGACAAGCGAATTGACTTAATCAGAGAAGATATTCATCACCTAGGGCCATATCCGGCGCCTGCAGGAACTTGAGGAGGCCTTCCCCGAACTTCGGTCTGACCTCTCCCCACGCCTCCTTGGTGGATGAGAAATTCCGGGCAAAAACGGCCAAATGGTCCCTCAATGTTTTTGCGATGTTTCTTCTTCATCATTGAGGGGGAGTTTTTTAACCCGTTCCTGAATCTCTTCTGGCAGAAAATCCCAGTAAGGACTATTTACCAACTCATCGAACTCCCGCCTTCTTTGCTGAGGAGAAAGTCTTTCCCACCTTTTTGGCGACCACGTTTCTGCCTGTTTTTCGCTCATATATGCCTTCCTTGGCTGAATACTCTCACCGGCGGATAAGGATTCCAAAGGCATCATGGATGCCCTTCAAAATCGACCAGTTTTCTGTTCTTGGGGTTATGTTTTTCCCTTTCATCTAGCCATTAGACAATGGCCCTGAACCGCAGTTTGTGTTCCATTTTTATTAAGCTCCAGAACTAAAGTTCAAGAGTCCGAGCAGCTGCCAATGGTCACGCAACCAGGGGGAATTACATTGACAAATCAATAAAGGGCCACAGGAGAGGCTAGGATGATCCCCTTTTAGAATTGAG
>JAQYWA010000388.1 GCA_030145265.1 Desulfuromonas sp.
GACGCCCCGCAGCTGCGCCTGCTGCTCGGCGAAGCCCACCGCCGCCGCGATCGCATGGACGAAGCAATCAGCGAATACCAGAAAGCCCTCGGCCTCGACCCCCAGTTGAATCTCGGGTTTGTCTGTGAAAGCTGCCAGACCCCTTCAGCCGAATGGTTGAGCCGCTGTCCCAAGTGCGGCACCTGGGGCTCGTACGTCCTGCAGGGGCGCCAGCAAATGGACCGGGCTCCCAAGCCGACCCAGGAAATGGAAGCCCGCGCCATTCACCACGGAGAACGCAGCGCATGAGTCCTGGCATCAGGCGGCCATTGGCTCTGGTTATTCTCGACGGCTGGGGCATCAACGAAAGCTGCGACAACAACGCCGTTTGCCTGGCGAAGAAGCCGCGCCTGGATGCCCTGTTCCGGGATTACCCTTCGACCCGCATCGGTGCCTCGGGGATGGATGTCGGACTGCCCACCGGGCAGATGGGGAACTCGGAAGTGGGCCACCTCAACATCGGCGCCGGACGCATCGTCTACCAGGATCTGACCAAGATCACCAAAAGCATTGAGGACGGGGATTTCTTCAGCAACCCGGCGTTGACCGGAGCGATCGCCAAGGCACTGGCCAGTGGGGGAAAACTGCACCTGATGGGCCTGCTCTCCGACGGCGGGGTCCATTCTCACAACACCCATCTCTATGCCCTGCTCGAACTGGCCAGACGCCAGGGGCTGACCGACATCTGCGTGCACGCCCTGCTCGACGGCCGCGACACCCCGCCGCAGAGCGGCGCCGGCTATCTGGCCGAACTGGAAGCCAAAATCAAAGAAATCGGCGTCGGCCGGGTCGCTACCGTCTGCGGCCGCTTCTACGCCATGGACCGCGACAACCGCTGGGACCGCATCGAGCGGGCCTACCGGGCCATGACCGAAGGAATCGGCATAACCGCCGAGAGCAGCGCCGCCGCCATCGAAGGGGCCTACCAATCCGGCCAAACCGACGAGTTTGTCGAACCGCGAGTGATCGGCACGCAGGCCACCATCGACAATGGCGACGCGGTCATTTTCTTCAACTTCCGCGCCGACCGCGCCCGGGAAATCACCCGCGCCCTGACCGACTCTGAATTCACCGGGTTCAAGAGGGAGAAGCTGCCGCAACTAGCCGACTACGTCTGCTTAAGCGAGTATGACGCCACCTTCGACCTGCCAATCGCCTACCCATCAACGACCGATGCCAATCTCCTCGGCGAAGAGGTCGCCAGAGCCGGCCGCCGTCAGCTTCGCATCGCAGAAACCGAGAAATACGCCCACGTCACGTTTTTCTTCAACGGCGGCAACGAAGAGCCCTTTACCGGTGAGGACCGCGCCCTCATTCCATCGCCTCAGGACGTAGCCACCTACGACCAGAAACCGGCCATGAGCGCGCTGGCTGTCACCGATGAAACCGTGGCCCGGATCGAGTCCGGCACTTACGACCTGATCATCCTTAATTTTGCCAACCCGGATATGGTCGGGCACACCGGCATCCTGTCGGCCGCCATCGAAGCCATGGAGACCGTTGACACCTGCCTCGGACGGGTGGTCGATGCCGTGCTGGCCGCCGGCGGCAGCCTGCTGATCACCGCCGACCACGGCAACTGCGAACAGATGGTCGACAGCACAGGCAAACCATTCACGGCCCACACCTCCAACCCGGTGCCGCTGATCCTGGTAGACCCCGACCACCGACAGGCGACCCTGCGCCAAGGGATCCTGGCCGACATCGCCCCGACCCTGCTCGGCCTGATGGGGCTGGAAACACCTCCCGAAATGACTGGCAAATCCCTGCTGGCCAGCTGACCCCGCGGCGGCGCCTTACTTAAGGCACCGCCGTTTTTTTGAGGCCTGCGTGTCGCTTCTCTCCGCCTTCAAATATGAACTGTCCGCCCTGTTCGACCTCCTGCTTCCGCGGGCCTGCCCCTTCTGCCACATCGAATTAACGACATCCACCTCCACCGGGCTGTGCCAAAGCTGCCAGGAGCAGCTCCCAGCCCTCCCCTCGTCCCGCTGTTCGCGCTGCGCCCTCCCCTTTGTCAGCGCAGACGGTAGCGCTCATCTCTGCGAACCCTGCCTGCGCCACGCCCCGATCTTCAGCCGGGTCGAAGCTGTCGGCAGCTACGAGGGACTGCTTCGAGACGCGGTGCACCGTTTCAAATACCGCGGTGCCGTTCAGCTCGACCGCCCGCTCGGCCGCCTCCTCGGCGAGCGATTGGAACAGGCCGAGAACCCATTTCGTCCCGACCTGATCGTCCCCGTCCCTCTTCACCTCAGCCGCCTGCGACAGCGCGGCTACAACCAGTCGCTGCTGCTGGCCCGCCAGCTGGGGAAACGC
>JAQYWA010000389.1 GCA_030145265.1 Desulfuromonas sp.
ACCAAAGTCCGTTCAAGAAAAACCATGCACAGAACCAGGACAACCATCATCCCGACGAAATAGAAATATCCCAGGGAACTGAGAAAGAGAATCTTCTCCTCAGCAAAATCGGGGGAATAAAAGAGCAGGCCCGCCGAGTAATTGAACGTTATCCAGGGAAAACAGAGGGAGACCGTCAGCAGAACCCCGAGCAGGAGGGGAAACTTTCCCGGCTCACGCTCACGGCAGAAGGTCAGGGAATAGAGGAGCCAGAACCCGGGAAGGAGAGATTCGAAAAAAAGAACAATATTCTTCCACCCCAGCAATTTTTCGGGATGGCTCAAGGGCATAAGGTCGAAAATTTCGACCAGGGAACAGACCACCAAGGCGCCGGCCAGAGCCACCGAGGCCAGATTCCGCTGGCGCACCAGCAAACAGACCGCGTATCCCAGCGCCAGCAGCACCGCCGTTATGGAAAGAAAAATCTGCACCATGAATTCCAATGATGTGCAATCGGAGACGAAAACCCCGCATTCCCCCAAAACCCAATGAATTGAAGTCAAATCTCTATGCGGTTACGGCTCCGTTGTTAATAATCTCCAGCAGTTCGGTGGTTTTCGCCTGCATCAGCCCCGCGTCTCCGCGGGATTCGACGTTCAGCCGCAACACCGGTTCGGTATTGGAACAGCGCAGGTTGAAGCGCCAGTCGGCAAACTCCATACTCAGCCCATCGGTGCGGTCGAGCGACAGGGCCTCGGCCTGAAAGGCAGACTCGACCCGGGCCATCGCCCCCTTGGGATCGGCCAGGGAGCGATTGATTTCACCGCTGGCGGGGAACGTTTTCATCCTCTCACCAACCAGCTCAGACAGCAGCTTGCGCTGGCGGCACATCAGTTCGATCACCAGCAGCCAGGGAATCATGCCACTGTCACAGTAGGCGAAGTCACGGAAATAATGGTGGGCACTCATTTCACCGCCATAAACGGCATCCTCAAGGCGCATCCGCTCCTTGATGAAGGCATGGCCGGTCTTGCTCAGCACCGGCACGCCACCGGCCCGCTCCACAAGATCGATGGTGTTCCAGGTCAGACGCGGATCGTGGATGATCTTCGCTCCCGGCTCCCGGGCCAGAAAGGCTTCAGCCAGCAGCCCGACGATATAGTAGCCTTCGATAAACTGTCCCTGTTCGTCGAACAGAAAGCAGCGGTCGAAGTCACCGTCCCAGGCGATGCCGAGGGCGGCGCCGTGCTCGAGCACCGCCGTGCGGGTAATGTCGCGGTTCTCCGGCAGCAGTGGGTTGGGAATGCCATTGGGAAAGGTGCCGTCCGGCTCGTGGCAGATTTTGAAGACCTCGAAGGGGAGCTGGTTTTCCAGCAGGTCGATAACCGGACCGGCGCAGCCATTGCCTGCATTGACGACGATCTTGAGCGGACGCAGCGCCGAGGAATCAAGGTAGCCGAGCAGGTGACGCAGGTAGGGAACCTTCGTCTCAAGCGGCTGCACCTTCCCAATCCTGGCCGCCGGTGCGAACACGCCCCCTTCGGCCAGGCGGCGGATGTCATGCAGGCCGCTGTCACCACTGATCGGCTGGCTCCCTTTGCGCACCAGCTTCATGCCGTTGTAATCCATAGGATTATGGCTGGCCGTGACCATGATGCCACCGTCGGCGCCACTGTCAAAGGTGGCGAAATAAACCTCCTCGGTGCCGCACAGACCGATGTCGAGCACGTCGGCCCCTCCCTCGGTCAAGCCGCGGGCCAATGCGCTGCAAAGCGCTTCGCTAGACAGACGCACATCCCGGCCGACAATAACCCGGGTGGGGGAGAGAAACTCGGCATAAGCACGGCCGATGCGGTAGGCGACATCCTCGTTGAGTTCATCAGGCAAGCGACCGCGGATATCATAAGCTTTGAAGCAATTCAATTCAGACATGTTTTCTCTCAAGCTCTTCCATAAGTATCGTCGAACCGTTCGATGTCGTCTTCGCCCAGGTAACTGCCCGACTGGACTTCGATCAGCTCCAGGGGAATCTTGCCAGGGTTGTCCAGCCGGTGAACGACGCCAAGCGGAATGTAGGTTGACTGGTTTTCACTGATGACGAAGGTCTCGTCACCGCAAGTGACCCGGGCCGTCCCCCTGACCACGATCCAGTGTTCTGCCCGGTGATGATGCATCTGCAGCGACAGGGTCGCGCCGGGGCTAACCACGATCTTCTTGACCTGGTAACGGGGAGCACTGCCGATGCACTCGTAGGTTCCCCAGGGACGGTTGACCCGCCGGTGCAGCAGGGCCTCTGCCCGGCCCTGTTTTTTCAACTGGGCGACGATCTCTTTAACGTCCTGCACCCGGTCCCTGGCGGCAACCAG
>JAQYWA010000390.1 GCA_030145265.1 Desulfuromonas sp.
CCCACGGTTTCGCTGAGCAGGTCCTGCATCACGATCCGCTCGACAACCTCTTCCTTGAGCCTGCGACACGAATCCTCGAGTTGGCCGGTCCGCTCAGCAACCCGGCCTTCCAACTTCTGGTTTGCGCGCTTTAGCGCAGCTTCCGCCTTTTCACGGCGCTTCATTGCCTCCCAGATCTTACCGAGGGCAGCGAATATCAACATCAGCAGGCCGAGCCCAATGGTCAACTGCAGCAGCAAGGATCGGCGATGGAGATTCTGCAGACTCTCCATCCGCGAGGTGATATCGAAATAGGTTTCGATCGCCCCACCGAAGCTTCCCTCGAGCATCAGCGGCACATAGGTTTCAACGACATCGAGGCTGAGGGGAACGCCGTCAGCGGTCGGCAGATCTTTTTTGACCACCTTGGAATAGATTCGCCCCTTCCGAACGATTTCCAGAAAATACGTTTTTTGATTAAAAATGCCGAGTTCTTCGGTCTTTGTGGAGTAAATAATTTCTCCCTGAGGAGAGAAAAACCTGAGTTTCACCAGGGGAAAATCTTGTTGCAAGCGTTCAAGTTCGCGGTCGATGTGGGGGGGGAGGGTTTCCCGAACCAGCGGCTGCTGGTCGATATCGAGCGAGTAAAGCAGTACCGCGACATAGCGGGCCGCCGCTTGCTGGGTATCCTGCAGCAGCAGCCGCTCATACGATGGGAAGGTGATCAACACCTCGTAGAGGGGAAGAGATAACGACAACGCCAGCGACAGCAGAAAAATGGTCCCTTGCACATACCTCCCCCTCCTGTTCAGGGGTGGATTAAATTGCAAGAAACGCACCGCTGCAAAAAGGGAATCCGGCGACCGTACCGACAGTTGGAGGGGGCCCTTGGTCCCGGCCGCCTCAGCGCGTCACTACGCCGAATTCAACGCGGTTTCCGGCCGCGCCTTTTTCCTTCGGCCCCGTGTCGAGATTAGGCCGCACGAGGAACAGTCGGTCCGGCGGCAGTCCCTGCTCAACGGTCAGATAATTAACTACCGCCGCCGCCCGCGCCTTGGCCAAAGCGGCGAGCTGTCCGGAGCCGACCTCAATGTTGGCCTGAATCAGCTTCTCCATTTCCTCCGCCGGCAGGCTCTTGTTGAAGCCGAGGAAATTGCGCGGCTTGGGGAAATCCGCCCGATCATAGACCTTCTCCAGGTAACGCTCGACCTCCTCCGGCCCGATGACCACATCGTCCGCTGTCTGCCCGGGGAGATTCCTTTTTTTCTCCACCAGTTCGAGAAACTTCTCCTTACGCAGCTTCTGCTGCAGTAGTGCCCGTCGATAACCTTCCGGATCCAGCTCGGGATCAGAAAACCCGGAAATCTCCAGCCGCAGCCCCGGTCGGTCCTTGAGCATGTCTGCCAGCTTGGCGAGTTTGTTTCGCTCGACCGGCAGCAGATCGGCGGTGCCGAAGGGAAAAACCGCCGACGTGAAGTCTTCATCGCCACCGAAAGCCGCCTGCAGCAACGACAGAGGTGAAGCCGCGGCCTTGACCAGCAGGTTTTTGAGCACGGTCAGGATCACCGACCAGACACTGAATTCGGGATCATCGGTGCGCCCCGCGACCGGGATGTCGAGCCGGATCGCCCCGCTGCGATCCTTGAGCAGGGCCACCGCCAGCTTTACCGGCAGAGTGACCGCCTGCTCGCTTTCAACTTTTTCACCGAAAGTGAACTGGTCGAGCAGCACCCGGTTCTGCGCCCGCAACTCCTTATCTTCGATACGGTACTCGAGATCGAGAAACAGTTTGCCTTTTTCCACCGAGTAACCGAGGTAGGTGCCGGTGTAGGGAGTGGTCGGCGACAACTCGATATCCTTGAAACTGATCTTGAGGTCAGCGAACAGCCGCTCTGCGAGGGGGTTGATCTGGCCGCTGACCTGCAAGGGGGAAAGGTTTTCCAGATGACCGCGCAGATCGACCTCGGCCGGTTCGCCGCCGCCGGAAGAAATCCGGCCGATGCGGCCGCCGAGCTGGTACATGGTGGTCGCGAAGGGGGGCTTCAGATGACGGTCGGTAAAGTCCACCGTCCCCCCCTGCAGGGTGATGGCATCAATGGAAATCTCCGGCCGGGGCTCACTCGCTACCGGTTCCTCGGCGGCCGACGGTGCCGCCTCGGCATCCTCTTCGGCACTCGCCACCACCTTTTGCAGATTGAGCTGGCCCGCTTCATCGACCAGGATTTTGGCGGAGTAATCGCTCAAGGCAATGCCGTCGAGGTGCAGGGCAAAGGGGCTCAATTCACCGCGAATGCCGTCCAACTGCAGGCTGCCCCAGCGCAGCAGCTCTTCCCGATGTTCGCTGTCGAGGCAATAGAAATTGCG
>JAQYWA010000391.1 GCA_030145265.1 Desulfuromonas sp.
CCAGGCCGGCGCATTGCCGAGGACGGTGGAACCGAACTCCCGCTCCATCAGCACGAAGCGGCCGGCGTGCCAGGCGCAAAGGGCGCAGACGGCGGCGGTGAACAGACCGGTGACGAGTTGCGCCCAGGCCTTGAACCGGTCGGGAAGCAGCCGGGAAAGAACGTCGATCTGGATGTGCCTGCCCTCACGACTGGCCGCCACCGCCCCGGCCATGCCGAGCCAGAGGAGCAGGATTTTCAAAAACTCGTCGGCCCAAAGCAGCCCGCCGCCCAGCAGGTTGCGGGCGACGATCTGCCATACCGCCAGGCCGACCATGGTCAGTAGCAGGGTGCACAGCAGCAGGTTCTCCACCCCGCGGCCGACGCGTTCCAGAGTATCCAGCAATCTCCTCATGGCTGCGACTGCCCCCGATAACGGCTCAGAATTTCCCGTACCCGTTGATACAGCTCTGGCGAGAACGCCCCCTCGGCGCTCAGCCGTTCCATCGCCAACCAGGCCCGCTGGCGCATGGTCTCGACCTCGCCCGGCTGCGGCGGCACGAAGATCAACCCCTCGCGGCGCAGGGTGTCGATAGCGGACTGTTCGTCGGCCCGGTTCTGCTGGTCGAATTGGTGATAGACCCGCTCCATCACCTCGCGGACCACCTGCTGGTCAGCCTCACCCAACCGGGCAAACGCGCCCTTGTCGATGGCCAGGGTAGCGAACAGGTAAGCCATCGGCGCCTCGGTGATGTACTTGACCTTGGTGTGCCACTGGAAAGCCAGGGCGCCGATGGGCGAGACGCCGACAATATGCACCAGGCCGGTCTGCAGCCCGGTCAGCACATCGCTGATCGGCAGGGTGATCGGCGAAAGGCCGAGCTCCTGCATCACCGCCGCGGTCACGCCATCCCCTTCGGGCACCCAGAGTTTCTGGTTTTTCAGATGTTCGAGCCGGGTCATGGGATGGTTGCCCATCAACAGGGCAAAGCCCCCCTCGGCAAAGCCGAAACAGACAAAGCCGTTCTGATCCACTCCCTGCTTGAGCACCGGGTCGAGCTCGGCACGCACATGGTCGACCTCGAGCAGGGTGTTGAACAGCAGCGGCAGACCGTAGATGCGCAGATCCGGATAGATTTCCGCCAGCCCGCCGCCAGTAAAGGCGCCCCCCTGCAGCTGGCCGATGCGGATCTTGCGCAGCATGCTCTTTTCGTTACCCATGACCCCGCCGCCGTAGAGCTTGATCTCGACCCGGCCGGCAGTGCGCTCTTTGATCTCGGCCGCGCCTTCGCGCATCTGCGTCATCCAGGCCGAACCTTCAGGGGCCAGGGTGGCCAGTTTCAGGGTAACGGCCGACACCGGCGCAGCGACAATCAGCATCAGCAGGAAGGCCAGCAGGGGGATTTTCAATACAGACATGATGAACTCCACACCGACAAAAACGGCTCAATGGTTATCGATCCGGTGATTAATCATTCCATTCTTCTTGTAGGGGCGCTGCTTGCCGCGCCCTCAAATTACCTTGGCGCTGCGTGCTGCGCCCAGGGCAGGGCGCGGCAAGCAGCGCCCCTACGGAAAATAATCGTCGGCCGAGTCGAGCAGACGTCGGGCCTCTTCTTGCGCCAGCACGTTGAACAGGGTCAATTCGTCGGCCACCGGGTCGGCGTTCAGCACCTCCTGGAGCAGCCGGTCGTGCAGGTCGCGATCGTAGAGCATACGCGCATAGCGCCGGGCCAGCTCGACCCGGGCCGCCAGGTTGCGCCCCTCGGACAGCTCGATGGCCCGCTCCAGGTGGGCCCGCCCCCCTTCCGGCTCGCCACCCATGGAGGGGGGCCGCAGCAGGCGCAGAATGCCCAGGTAGAGCTGGGGACCGCCTTGCTGAAAGCCTTCGTCCAGTTCCACCAGGCGGGCGAACAGCGCCTCGACCCGGGGCAATTCGGCCAGAGCCTGGGCTTCCCCGCCATCGGCCTGCAAACGGGTCAGCCAGCCAACCCCCAGGGCGTACAGGGCCGGCACGTCGTCTTTTTCCAGCGTGCTCAGCCCGGCGGAGAACTCGGCGAACAACTTGCCCCAGAACCCGCAGAGAGCGGCATCGCGGCCACAGACCGCCCGGGCGCCGAACTGCCAGGCCCGCTCGGCCAATCGCCACCGATGAAGCGGATCGTCCGCCTCAAGGGCGCTGCCCAAGGCGTGCAGGGAGCTGGCGGAGATCAGCAGTCCTTCGTCATCAGGGTCGTCCTGAATCAGACCATCGAGCAACAGCAGGTAGGCCGGAATCCCCTGCCTGACCGTTTCGGGATCAGGGTTGTTGAGCACCGAACGAGCCATGCCGTCGCTCAAACTGCTGACGCAACCACACAACG
>JAQYWA010000392.1 GCA_030145265.1 Desulfuromonas sp.
TCGGCCCACACCACCCACCTGGTGCACTCGGCGCTCTCCGACCCCTACCTCTCCTACGCCGCCGGCCTCAACGGCCTGGCCGGGCCGCTCCACGGCCGCGCCAACCAGGAGGTGCTCGACTGGACCATCAAGTTCCAGGAGAAGTACTGCAAGGATCAGGAACCGACCAAAGAACTGATCACCAAGGCGCTCTGGGACACTCTCAACTCCGGCCAGGTCATCCCCGGTTACGGCCACGCGGTGCTGCGCAAGACCGATCCGCGCTACACCTCGCAGCGCGAGTTCTGCCAGAAGCACCTGCCGGGCGATCCCCTCTTCAAGCTGGTATCGATGATCTTCGAAGTGGCTCCGGGGGTCCTCACCGAGCACGGCAAGACCAAGAACCCCTGGCCGAACGTCGATGCCCAGTCCGGCGTCATCCAGTGGCACTACGGCGTCAAGGAATGGGACTTCTACACCGTTCTGTTCGGCGTCGGTCGGGCGCTGGGCTGCATGGCCAACATCACCTGGGACCGCGGCCTGGGCTATGCCATCGAGCGCCCCAAGTCCGTCACCACCGACATGCTCGAGGAGTGGGCGGCCGCCGGCGGGCGCTAACAGCCGGAGAAAACCGCAACGTCAAAGGGGAGAGGCTGAAGCCTCTCCCCTACAAATCCACACCACAACCTTTAATTACATCCAAATCAGGAGAGAACCGATGTCCGAATACGGCACCCTGCAAGATCGCGTTCGTCGCAAATCCCTGCTCAGCAAGGTCAAGACCGCCGAGCAGTGCATCGAGTTTTTCAAGCCCGGCATGAACCTCGGCTGGTCCGGCTTCACCCCCGCCGGCTACCCCAAGGCGGTGCCCATCGCCCTGGCCGACCACGTCGAGAAGAACAACCTGCAGGGCCAGATGAAATTCAACCTCTTCATCGGCGCCTCGGTCGGCGCCGAGACCGAGGACCGCTGGGCCGCCCTCGACATGATCGACCGCCGCTGGCCCTACCAGACCGGCAAAAACATCGCCAAGGGGATCAACGAAGGGCGCATCCGCATGGGCGACAAGCACCTGTCCCTCTTCGCCCAGGATCTCGGCTACGGCTTCTACACCGAGAACGGCCGCATCGACCTCGCCATCATCGAAGTCTCCGCAATCACCGAGGACTGCGGCCTGGTGCTGACCTCCTCCTGCGGGGTCGTCCCCGAGCTGATGATGGTCGCCGACCGCATCATCCTCGAGGTCAACACCGGACAGCCCTCCTTCGAGGGGATGCACGACATCGTCATGGCGCAGAATCCCCCCAACCGCCAGCCGTTCCTGATCACCAAGGCCGGCGACCGCATCGGCACCAGCGCCGTCCCCTGCGACCCGGACAAAATCATCGCCGTGGTCGAGTCGAAGCACCGCGACAAGGGGCGGGCCTTCACCGACATGGACGATACCTCGGAGGCGATTGCCGCCAACATCATCGATTTCTTCGCCCATGAGGTCAAAAAAGGGCGTCTCCCCGAGAACCTGCTGCCGCTGCAGTCAGGGGTCGGCTCCATCGCCAACGCCGTCGTCGGCGGGCTGGCCAAAGGCCCCTTCCGGAATCTGACCGTCTACACCGAGGTACTGCAGGACACCATGCTCGACCTGTTCGATTCAGGCAAACTCGACGCCGCCTCCTCCTGCTCCCTGTCCCTGTCTGAGTCGCCGGGCTTCCCCCGCTTCTTCGACAACTGGGACAAATACGCCGACAAGATCACCCTGCGCCCCCTGTCGATCTCCAACGCCCCCGAGCCGATCCGTCGTCTCGGCGTTATCGCCATGAACACCCCGGTCGAGTTCGACATCTACGCCCACGCCAACTCGACCCTGGTCGGCGGCACCCGCATGATCAACGGCCTCGGCGGCTCCGGCGACTTCTTGCGTAACGGCTACCTGAAGATCATGCATTCGCCGTCGGTGCGCCCGTCGAAGACCGATCCAACCGGCATCACCTGCGTGGTTCCCAAGGCGCCGCACATCGACCACACCGAACACGACCTCGACGTGCTGGTCACCGAGCAGGGTCTGGCCGACCTGCGCGGCCTGGCGCCCAAGGATCGCGCCAAGGTGATCATCGAAAAATGCGCCCACCCCGACTATAAGCCGCTGCTGAACGAGTACCTGGCCATCGCCTCCAAAGAATGTCTGGCCAAGGGGATCGGCCACGAGCCGCAGCTCTTCGACCGCTGCTTCAAGATGCAGCAGAACCTCGCCGCCAACGGCACCATGAAGATCAAGAACTGGGACATCAAGGTCGACCTCTGCGAGTAACAGACGCGTTCCTGTCGACAGGTCCCGGCTCAGTTCAATAAAAGG
>JAQYWA010000024.1 GCA_030145265.1 Desulfuromonas sp.
GGCAGGCTGCGCTCGATAATGGCCATATCGATGCAGTAGGCGATGCGGAAGAAGCCGGGAGCGCCGAAGCCAACGCCGGGAACGAGCAGGATGTTGTGCTGCTGGGCCTTCTTGACGAATTCGACGTCGTCGGCCAGGGGCGACTTGGGAAACAGGTAGAAGGCCCCTCCGGGCTTGACCATCGAGAAGCCGAGGCCGGTCAGGTGGTTATAGAGGAGGTCGCGTTTGCGGCGGTATTCGTCGATGTTGACGCTCTCCCGCTGGATGCGGGTCACCAAACGCTGGATCAGGGCCGGCGCGTTGACGAAGCCGAGTACCCGGTTGCAGAAGACGGCGCCGTCGATGAAGAGCTCGACTCCTTCGATTTGCGGATTGGCGGCCAGATAGCCGATCCGCTCGCCGGGCAGCGCCAGGTCTTTGGAGTGGGAGGTGACGATGATCGAGTTTTTCACGCAACCGAAGATGCCGGGAACCTGCTGGCCGTCGTAGGCGATGCGGGCGTAGGGTTCGTCGGAGACGACGAACAGGGTGCGCCCCAATTCCTGCTCCTTGCGCGCCAGCATTTGGCCTAAGGCCTTGAGGTCGGCCTCGGGATAGATGACCCCGGTGGGGTTGTTCGGATTATTGACAATGATCGCCCGGGTATTGCCGCCAATGGCGGCTTCGATGGCGCCGATGTCGAGCTGAAAGGTTTCGCGATTGGTCCAGACCTCTTTGGTGACCCCGCCGTGGTTGTCGATGTAGAACTTGTACTCCACGAAATAAGGAGCGAGGATGATGACCTCTTCACCGGGGTTGAGGATGGTCTTTAGTACCACGTTGAGAGCGCCGCCGGCCCCGCAGGTCATGATGACATGGCCGGCCTTGACCGGTTGCGGTGATTTTTCGGACAGAACCTCGGCGATTGCAGCGCGGGTCTCTTCGTAGCCGGCGTTGTTCATGTAGCGGTGCATGCCGGGCAGGGGATTGCTGGCCAGTTCCATCAGTTCGCGGCGAAAGGCCTCGGGCGGTTCCACCGAGGGGTTGCCGATGGTGAAGTCGAACACGTTCTCGGCACCGTGCAGTTTGCTTAGCCTGGCCCCCTCTTCGAACATCTTGCGGATCCACGACGAACGTTCGATGCAGCTCTGAACTTTGGCGGATATGATCATGTCAGTCTCCTGAAAATGAATTTTAGTACAGTGGACTTGGGAGTTTAACCGGGCGTCGCGAACCGGTCAAGAATTAAACAAAAGGGCGGGACGCTCGGGTCTGCGGCGGGCGCTTTCCGGGATTTCCGTTGATTTTTGCCGGTCGATAGGCTAAGTTTTTCGTCCATTAATTTACGGGAAAGGGAAACGACCCATGGCTGCAAAGGAACTCGGTAATCTGCGCCAAAAAATCGACGACATCGACGACGGAATTCTCGACCTGCTCAACCAGCGGGCCGGGGTCGTCATCGAAGTGGGCAAGGCCAAGGCCGGCCAGAGCAAGGAATTCTACGTGCCGAGTCGCGAACTGGCCATCTACGAACGGTTGACCGCGAACAACCCGGGCCCCTTTCCCTCCGAGGCGATCCGCAAAGTGTTCCGTGAGATCATCTCCGCCTCATTATCCCTCGAACAGCCGATGAAGGTGGCTTTTCTCGGCCCCCAGGGGACCTTTACCCACGCTGCCGCCATGCAGCAGTTTGGGCTCTCCGCCCAGGTGGTGCCGCAGAAGAGCATCCCGGCTGTATTCGAAGAAGTGGCCCGCGGTCGGGTTCCGTACGGGGTGGTTCCGGTGGAAAACTCCACAGAGGGGGTGGTTTCCCACACCCTCGATATGTTCATGGAGTCGGATCTGAAGATCAACGCTGAGATCCTCCTCGGCATCTCCCATTTTCTGATGTCGCGCAGCGGCCGTATGGAGGACATCAAGAAGGTGGTCTCCCATCCCCAGGCTTTGGGCCAGTGCCGCAAGTGGCTGGAGGAGAACCTCCCCGACGTGCCGCTGGTTGACGTCGGCAGCACCGCCCTTGCAGCGCAGATGGTGCTCGAAGATGAGACCGTAGCCGCCGTTGCCAGCGAGATGGCAGCATCCCTCTACGGGTTGCAGGTGGTCAAGGAGCGCATCGAGGATAATCCTAACAACTTCACCCGTTTTCTGGTGATCGGCCAGAAGACCCCGGAGCGCAGCGGAGGCGACAAGACTTCGCTGATGTTCAGCATCAAGGACCAGCCGGGAATTCTCTACCGCATGCTTGAACCGTTCAGCAAGCGGGACATCAACCTCTCCAAGATCGAGAGCCGGCCGATGAAGAAGAAGGCCTGGGAATACGTCTTCTTCCTCGATATCGAAGGACATATCGATGAAGAGGTCGTCGCAGGGGCGGTCGCTGAACTCAGGGGCTATTGCCAGTTTCTCAAGGTGCTCGGCTCGTACCCACGGGCCCGCTGAAACTTGTCCTACATATACTTATGAATACGAGGATGATGGATTGCTGATGAAAGAGTTTCTTGTTCCGAGAATGGCGGTGGTCGGAGTCGGTCTGATCGGCGGCTCGCTGGCCCTTGCACTCAAGGAGGCCGGAGTGGTCGGCGAAGTGGTCGGTATCGGACGTGGGCTGGCCAACCTGGAAAAAGCCCTGGAACTGGGAGTGGTCGATCGCATCACTCAGGACCTGGCCGAAGGGGTAGCCGATGCCGACCTGGTGTTTCTCGCCACGCCGGTGCTGACCCTGGCCCAGGTAGCCGCTGCGGCTGCGCCGCATATGAAGCCGGGGGCGATTCTCACTGATGGCGGCAGTGTCAAGGAATCGGTGGCTCGCGACATCGAACCGTTGATGCCCGCGGGGGTCCATTTCGTCCCCGGGCACCCGATTGCCGGCACTGAAAACAGCGGAGCCGAGGCGGCCTTCGCCACCCTTTACCATGGTCGTCGCTGCATCCTCACGCCGACGGCTAATACCGATCCTGCGGCTCTTGAACTGGTGCGGCAGGTATGGGAGATCGCCGGCAGTGAGGTGGTTGTGATGGATGTGGAAAAGCATGACCGCATCCTGGCCGCTATCAGCCATCTGCCGCACATGGTTGCCTATTCGCTGGTCAACGCGGTCGGCTCCTATGACCGCTACGAAGAGAATATACTCGAATACTCGGCCGGCGGCTTTCGCGACTTTACCCGCATTGCCTCCTCCGATCCAACCATGTGGCGGGACATTGCCCTGACCAATCGCGACGCCCTGCTGGAAATGATGGAGCGTTGCGAAACCTTTTTCGCCGAGTTGAAAGAAGATGTCCGCAACGGCGAAGGGGAGAAGTTGTACGAATTTTTCCTGCGATCGAAACAGCTGCGGGATGCGATTCTCAAATGACGGAGAAAACTATATGAGCGAAACAAGGACCGTTGGGCCGGCCCGGAGTCTGCGCGGAGAAATCACCGTGCCGGGAGATAAGTCGATTTCCCACCGCTCCATCATGCTGGGCTCCCTGGCCCGGGGAACGACCCTGATTCACGGATTTCTCCATGGCGAGGACAACCACTCTACTCTCAACGCTTTCCGCAGCATGGGGATTGGCATCGATGAACTTGCCGGCGGTGACCTTCGCATTGCAGGGAAGGGGCTGCACGGACTTACTGAGCCGGACGACGTGATCGACTGCGGCAACTCCGGTACGACCATCCGTCTTATGACCGGCCTCCTTTCCGGGCAGAACTTTTTTTCCGTACTCACCGGCGATCGTTATCTGCGCAAGCGGCCGATGAAACGGGTACTTAATCCGCTGGCGACTATGGGGGCCCGCATCTGGGGGCGGGGTGGCGGAGAACTGGCGCCCCTGGCAATTTCGGGTGGAGCGCTCAAGGGCATCGAGTATATCTCGCCGATCTCCAGCGCCCAGGTCAAGTCGGCCGTTCTGCTCGCCGGTCTTTACGCCGACGGCGATACCACGGTGCGGGAACCGCATCTCTCTCGCGATCACAGCGAGCGGATGCTGCGTTATTTCGGCGCCGACGTGCGTCCTTTCGAAGGCGGCGTATCGGTAGCGGCCCAGCCGGTTCTCGAGGGGCGCGAAGTCTTCGTGCCGGGGGACATTTCTTCGGCTGCCTTCTACATGGTGGCTGCGCTGATCGTCCCCGGCGCCGAACTGCTGATCCGCAACGTCGGGGTGAACCCGACCCGCAGCGGCATCATCGACATCCTGCAGGAGATGGGCGGCTCTCTCGAACTGCTCAACCAGCGGGAGCTTTCCGGCGAGCCGGTGGCCGACATCCTGGTCCGCAGCAGCGCTCTTAAGGGGATCGAGATCGGCGGTTCCGTGGTCCCCCGGGCTATTGACGAATTCCCGGTGGTCAGCGTGGCAGCTTGTTTTGCCGAAGGGATTACCACTATACGCGACGCCAAGGAGTTGCGGGTTAAAGAGACCGACCGCATCGCTGCTATGGTCAGCGAAATTGGCGCCCTTGGCGGCCAGGTTGAGGCCCGCGACGATGGCATGGTCATCCAGGGTGTGGAGAGTCTTGCCGGCGGTCAGGTTACGTCTCACGGCGATCACCGCATCGCCATGAGCATGGCGGTTGCCGCATTGCGCGCGCGTAGCGAGGTGACCATTGACGACACCGCCTGCACGGCGACGTCTTTCCCCAGTTTCTGGTCGCTTATCGATCAAGTTTGTCGTTGATTTCCGGAACGCCGAAGTTCGGCGAGCCCTGCTTGGTAAATTTTTGTGAGGTTGTATTTTTGAAACGTGAACTGATTGTGGCGATTGACGGCCCTTCTGGCGCGGGCAAAAGCACCCTGAGTAAACGCCTGGCTGCATCGTTGGGTTACATTAATATTGATACCGGTGCTATGTATCGTTCCGTGGCTTTAGCCGCCAGCCGTAAAAAGGTCGATTTGACGGATGAGGCGGCCCTTGGTCGATTGGCTGGAGAAATCTCAATTGACTTCATCCGCCAGGAATCCGGAGAACGGGTACTCCTCGACGGCGAGGATGTTTCCGGGGCAATTCGAACCCCTGAAGTCAGCTTGCTTACGTCACAAATTTCCGCTTGCGCCGGGGTTCGCGAGGCGATGGTTGAACTGCAGCGGCAGAAGGGAGCAAAAGGCGGGGTTGTCCTCGAGGGGCGGGATATTGGCACGGTGGTTTTTCCCCAAGCCGAAGTGAAGTTTTTTCTCAATGCTTCAGCCGCGGAACGTGGACGTCGCCGTTATGAGGAATTACAGGCCAAGGGGATGCCGGTTGAGCTGGAACAGACCATTGTCGAGGTTGAAGCGCGGGATGCCGCCGACAGTGCTCGGGAGCACGCACCGCTGATTCAGGCCGAGGACGCCCTGGTGATTGATTCCACCGCCATGACTATCGAAGAGGTGCTGCAGGAAATGCTGACTGTCGTGCAGCAGCGTCGCCAACAGGCCGGCCTGGCCGATCCTGTCGCGGGAGCCGGTCGGTGAAGATCGTCATCGGGGAAAGTGCCGGTTTCTGCTTTGGTGTCAAGCGGGCGACCAATATGGCGTTCGAGGCGACCGCCCAGCACCACCAGCGGATCTGCTCGCTGGGGCCGATCATCCATTCGCCCCAGCTGGTGAAGCGGCTTGAAGAGCAGGGCGTCGAAGTGGTGCGCCGAGTCGTGGATATTCACGGTGGGGTTGTGATCATTCGTTCCCATGGGGTGACGGCTGAGGAAATGGAGCAGATCTATGCCCGTCGATTGGAAGTCGTCGATGCGACCTGTCCGTTCGTAAAAAAGGCCCAGGAGTATGCCGGGCTGCTCAGTCACGAAGGGTACACCCTGGTGCTGGTCGGCGAGCGGGAGCACCCGGAAGTTCGTGGCATCGTTTCTTATGCTCGAGACGGCGAAGTCTACGTCGTTTCCGGACGAAAGGAAGCTGAAGAACTGCCGTCGCGAAAGCGGATCGGTGTGGTTGCCCAGACGACCCAATCTTATGAGAACCTGCGCGAAGTGATTGATGTCTGTCTCGGTAAAAGTCAGGAATTGCGGGTCTACAACACCATCTGCGATGCCACCTCGGTGCGGCAGGACGAGGCCCGGGACATTGCCGGCCAGGTTGACCTGATGCTGGTTATTGGCGGTTTCAACAGCGCCAACACCACCCGGCTGGCACAGATCTGCCGGGATATCCAGACCAAAACGCATCATATCGAGACGGCTGAAGAGATCGAGCCCGGGTGGTTCGAAGGGGTCAGCGCCGTGGGGATCACCGCCGGTGCATCGACCCCCCAGTGGGTTATCGACAAGGTGGTGAAGAAGGCCTCCGGGGCAGGCAAATAAAAGAAAAATAAAAGATTTGTCTTTTAAAAAGCTTTATGATAACTTCCGACGTCATGGCCGCGAGTCAGACTGCGAGTCAGACCGTCGGAGACGACGGGAAAATTGCTAGGGGGTAACAAATACCAAATGGTGAACAACACGGAAACTAACATGGACAACGAAGAAGATTTCATGGACGACGAGTTCGAGGGGAGCTTCGAAGCTCTTTTTGAGAACAGTCTCAAGGAGCTCAAGGCTGGGAATGTAGTAGTCGGTACGGTGGTTCAGGTTAATCCTGACTCGCTGGTCGTCGATGTCGGCGGCAAATCCGAGGGACTGATCCCCAGTAATGAGTTTCTCGACGAGCAGGGTCAGGTCAAGACCGACATCAAGGTTGGCGACCAGTTTGACGTGCTCATTGAGCGTACCGAAAACGAGAATGGCCTGATCAGTCTTTCCAAAGAGAAGGCCGATCGCCAGAAAATCTGGAATGCTCTTGAGGAAAATGCGGTCGTTGAAGGGCGCATCCTTTCCAGGATCAAGGGCGGCCTTTCGGTCGATATCGGCGTCAATGCTTTTCTTCCCGGTTCCCAGGTTGATCTTCGTCCGGTGCGTAACCTGGACAAGATGCTTGGCGAAACCTATGAATTCAAGATTATTAAGCTGAACAAGCGTCGTGGAAATATCGTTCTTTCCCGCCGGGTTCTGCTCGAAGAGCAGCGCGAAAACATGCGCGGCGATACGCTTAAGATGCTTGAAGAAGGTCAGGTCGTCGAAGGTACGGTCAAGAACCTCACTGACTACGGCGCGTTTATCGACCTTGGCGGCATTGACGGTCTCTTGCATATCACTGATATGTCCTGGGGGCGTGTGACCCATCCTTCAGACATCCTGAATGTCGGGGATAAGGTCGACGTCAAGGTTCTCAAGTTCGACCGTGAAAAAGAGCGCGTATCCCTCGGTCTTAAGCAGATCGCTCCTGATCCCTGGTCTGATGTGGAAGCCAAGTTCCCCGTCAGCAAGAAGGTCATCGGCAAGGTGGTCAGCTTGACGGATTACGGTGCATTCATCGAGCTTGAAGAAGGCGTCGAAGGCCTCATTCACGTTTCGGAAATGAGCTGGACCAAGCGGATCAAGCATCCTAATAAAGTCCTCAGCATCGGTGACGAAGTCGAATCGATCGTTCTGGCTCTCGATATTCCCAACCGGCGCATTTCGCTGGGCCTCAAGCAGGTTGAACCTAACCCTTGGGAAGTCGTTGGCGAAAAGTTCCCGATTGGCACCATCATCGAAGGTCAAGTCAAGAATATTACCGATTTCGGTATCTTCGTCGGTGTTGACGAAGGGATCGACGGTCTGGTGCATATTTCCGACCTGTCCTGGACCAAGCGTGTCAAGCATCCTTCCGAACTTTACAAGAAGGGTGATCTGGTTCGCGCTGTTGTGCTGAACATCGATCGTGAAAACGAGCGTTTCTCCCTCGGCGTCAAGCAGTTGATGGCCGATCCCTGGGAATCGATTCCGGTTCGTTTTTCTCCCGGCACCATCATTCGTGGACAGGTTACTTCGGTGACCGACTTCGGAATTTTCCTCGAGGTCGAAGAAGGAATCGAAGGTCTGATTCACGTTTCCGAGATCAGCAAGGAAAAAGTCGACACGCCGAAGAACTTCGCCACGGTTGGTGAGGCTCTTGAAGCCGTCGTGCTGCACGTGGATACGGTCGAACGTAAAATCGCCCTGTCCATCAAGCATCTTGCGGACCAGAAGGAAAAAGCCGAGGTTGATGCTTTCCTCGGTGCTCAGAAGAATGCTACCTCCAATTTCGGTGATCTCCTGCAGGGAGCGCTGAATAAGTCCGGTGAAAAAGACGCGGAATAAGCTTTCTTGACCGAAAACAGACCCCCGCAGCGAATGTTGCGGGGGTTTTGTATTACTGGATGTCTGCATGAAAAAAAGGCCGTTAATCCTGGGCCTGGCGGTCCTTTGTGGTGTTTTTCTCTTTTTCTGGCTGCTCGTCTACGTGACGGCCGGGATGATGGGGAAAACCACTTCGTTTCCGATCGGTGAAAAAGTCGGAGTAATCGAAGTCACTGGCGTCATCGCCTCGTCCAAGCTGATTAATGAACGGATTATCCGCTACAAGGAGGATGCTTCCGTCAAGGCGGTTGTGTTGCGTGTCGATTCGCCCGGCGGGGGGGTCGGTCCGTCACAGGAAATTTATGAAGAAGTCAGTAAGCTTGCCGCGGTAAAGCCTGTTGTTGTTTCAATGGGATCGGTTGCTGCGTCAGGTGGATATTACATCGCCGTTCCAGCCGGAAAAATACTCGCCAATCCGGGAACTATCACCGGCAGCATTGGCGTCATCATGGAATTCACCAACATCAGTGAACTTCTCGATAAAATCGGCTTGAGCAATCAGGTTGTGAAAAGCGGCCGGCACAAAGATATCGGATCACCGATCCGCCCCATGACCGAAGCTGACCGCCAAATTCTTCAATCGATGATCGACGATGTTCACCTTCAGTTCATTACCGCAGTAGCTGAAGGGAGACAGCTTGACCTGGATGAAGTCAGGCAGTTGGCCGATGGCAGAATATATTCTGGCCGTCAGGCACTTGAGGTCGGGCTGGTTGATCAACTCGGTAACCTGCAGGATGCCATTGCTGTCGCAGGAAAAATGGCCGGGATTACGGAACCCCCCAGAGTGGTTTATCCTCCCAGGGAGAAAGCCCCCTTTCTAGAATATTTTGTCGAGGAGACAATCAGCCAGGTACGGCAAGAATTACATGGACAGTCTGCTGGAGGATTAAAGTTCCTCTGGTCTGGAATCGAATAGGAGGCTATCTTTATGACAAAAAGTGAATTAATTGAGCGGTTGTCTTTTGTCAGTGGTTCGGTGAACAAGAAGGAGGCTGAACTGATTGTCAATACGATCTTTGACAGCATCGGTAATGCTCTGGTTTCCGGGGACCGTGTTGAAATCCGCGGTTTTGGATCTTTCACCATACGTGAGCGGGATGCTCGGGAAGCACGAAATCCCAAGAGTGGTGAAATTGTGAAAATACCCAATAAAAAAACGCCATTTTTTAAGACCGGTAAAGAACTGCGCGAGCGGGTCAACCGTTAGAAAGAACATTCCGGTTTCTTGTGGGGGGCGACCGGATACTGGAGTAAATTTTATGCGGCCAAATACACATCTTGGGATTTCTTCAGAGTGGGTGGGAGAACCCGTATCGTTGTCACCGGGTCGCGCTGTCGTGCAGTTGAAGACCCGCCCTGAAATGGTCGCCGATGATATGGGCCTGGTGCATGGTGGTTTTGCCTTTGGGCTGGCAGACTATGCCGCAATGCTCGCAGTTAACGACCCCTGCGTGGTTCTCGGCAGCGCTGAAGTTAAATTTATCGCACCGGTAAAAATCGGTGCCATCTTGGTTGCAACAGCCGAGGTTATTGAGGAAAGTGGCAAAAAACGTCAGGTCAGATGCTCAATAAACACGACTGAACTTGTATTTGAAGGGACGTTCACCTGCTTCGTTCTGCCAAAGCATATTCTCCAGAATTGATTTTTGGTTTTCCACAACGCCCAACAAAAACGCCCCATCCAAGCGGATGGGGCGTTTTTGTTCAACATTCCGGCATTTTCGATATGTTTGTCAGAACTGAACTCTACTCAAATCTCCCGGTCAGGCCGTCTGAGGCGTGGCTCAAAAAAGAATCTTTCAGGAACAGTTCTGGTGGCGACTGGTCCGCCACGTATTCTCATGCCTGTTGAAATTTAAATACTCCGGGATGCCGGGTGATGTTTCGAAGTTTCAACCTGAAACTCATTGCGGTTCTCTGAAAGCCACTTCAGGCGTCCCGTTCGGTGACGGGCTGGCTCACCATGTCTTTGTCCGAGAACCTTTTCTTTAAATGTTGGTCAATGCCTCAGAACCTCGATCCGTGCATCCCAGAGAACCACAAGAACCCTTTCGGATCGCTTGTTTTTGAATGTTAGCACGGACTCACGTTTTGTCAAAGGGTAAAATTTGTTTTCGCACACAATATGGCTGTCGGTGTTATTCGGTCTGTATCGTGTTATTGTCATATGCTATTATCGTACGTATTTTCTTATTTGAATTGGTTGCTTGCCAATGCCTATTAAGCTCTCTAAATGTTACCGTTTTTGCCCCACCTCGGATGATGCAGGTCTACGTCTGGATCAGTATCTTGCCCAACAGGACAACGGGCTCAGCCGCGGTTTTATTCGCAAGATCGTGAACCTCGGCGGCGTCCATGTCGATGGACGCCGGGTTCGCAAGTGTTCTAATCCGGTGCGGGGAGGGGAGTCGGTTGAGGTTTATCTTGATGGCCGCCCCCTTGAGGCTTTTGTCTTTACCGAAGATCTTGTTATTTATCGTGATGCCCATCTGCTTGCGCTCAATAAGCCGGCGGGGATTGAAACACAGCCGACTCCCGCGCGTTACCGTGGCACCCTCTACGAGGCCTTGCTGCAATTCCTGCACAATCCGTTTCGCCCGAAAGATCGCCCCGAACTAGGTATGGTTCAACGACTTGATCGAGATACCTCCGGTTTGATGGTCTTTTCCATCCATAAGCGGGCACATGGAGCTCTGACCCAGGCCTTTTCCGGGCGGGACGTGCGCAAAATCTACCTTGCACTGGTTGCAGGCAGACTGTCGTCGAATCAAGGAGAGTTCCGTTCTCTATTGGCCCGCAACCGGGCGTCCAATCTGGTTCGATCGGTCGAAAAAGGGGGGAAGGAGGCGATCACCCGCTATCGAGTTCTTGAGGAATTTTCTGACGCATCGCTCGTCGAGATCGAAATTCTTACCGGCCGTTCTCATCAGATCCGCGTCCATTTTTCTGAAGTGGGACATCCCCTGCTCGGGGATGTTCGTTACGGCGGGTGCTCTATCTGGAATTCTGTCGATATTCACCGGCAAATGCTGCATTCTTATCGTTTGACCCTGTCTCATCCGGTGCGCGGAGGCCAGTTGGAACTGGAGGCGCCACTTCCTCCTGATTTTGAAGCTCTGCTCGCTTGTTTGCGGGCCGACCGCAACCCATCACCCGCTGAAGTGAGAAACCAAACGTCCTGACTTCGAGGAATTTTCATGGTCCTGTCCCATCCGCAGATAGACCCGGTTATTTTTCACATCGGTCCTCTCGCCGTCCGTTGGTATGGCCTGATGTACCTGCTCGGCTTTCTCGCCAGTTATTTCATTATTCGTCACCTGGCCCGCCGTCGGGGTCTGGACTTGTCTTCAGACCTGCTTTCCGATCTGCTGTTTTATGCGGTTCTCGGTGTCATTCTCGGCGGACGTCTTGGCTACACCCTGTTTTATAATTTCACCTATTACCTGAGCCATCCTCTACAGATTTTTGCGGTTTGGGAAGGCGGGATGAGTTTTCACGGCGGCCTGATAGGGGTGGTGGTTGCATCCCTGGTTTTCTGCATCCGGAAAAAGCTTCCCGTTCTCCTGCTAGGGGATATCCTGACTGCTGCGGCGACCATTGGGCTGGGGTTGGGTCGTCTGGGGAATTTCATCAATGGCGAACTCTGGGGGCGCGTGACTGACAGTCCCTTAGGGATGGTCTTTCCTGGTGCCGGACCTGAACTTCGGCATCCCAGTCAGCTTTACGAAGCCTTTTTCGAAGGGCCTGTCTTGTTCCTGCTACTGTACCTTCTGCATCGGCGCAAGGTTAGCGAGGGGCTTGTGTTTTTTACCTTCTTTCTTGGTTACGGATTGATCCGATTTTGCATCGAATTTTTCCGCCAGCCCGATGCGCATCTGGGTTTTCTTTGGGGGGGGGCCACTATGGGGCAACTACTATCGATACCGATGATTTTGATTGGCCTGATTGGTTTGTTCTACTGCCAGTATCGGGGACGGCGCGCATGAGTCGTTTCAAGGCGGTCATCTACGATTGTGACGGTGTGCTTTTTGAAAGCCGGCGCGCCAATCTGGCGTACTACAACAAGGTACAACAGCATTTTGGTGAACCGCTGGTTCTGCCAGAACAG
>JAQYWA010000025.1 GCA_030145265.1 Desulfuromonas sp.
GCGAGACTGGAGACGCCGATCACATGAACGTCGTTTTCAACCGCCATCTTGGCCGCTTCTTCCGGGGTCTGGAACAGCGGGCCGACATCGACGTCGTAACCGGCATCGGCGTAGGCCGTCGCCACCACCTTGGCCCCGCGATCGTGACCGTCCTGGCCCATCTTGGCCACCAGGATACGCGGCCGGCGCCCCTCCTTGGCGGCAAAGTCGTCAATGCGCTTCTTCAGCGCGGCAAAGTCCTGATCTGATTCAACCACGGATCCGTAGGCTCCCGATACCAATTTGATTTCTGCCCGGTGGCGGCCGAAGACCTTTTCCATGGCGTCGGAGATCTCACCCACCGAAGCCCGCAAGCGAGCGGCATTGACGCACATATCAAGCAGATTTTCATTCTTAGCTTCACACGCTTTGGTGATCGCTGCAAGGGCCTGCTGACAGGCCGCATCGTCACGCTCGGCGCGCATCTTGTTCAAGCGGGCAATCTGCGATTCACGCACCGCCGTATTATCGATGTCGAGAACCTCGATGGGGTCTTCCTTGGCCAGCCGATATTTGTTCACCCCGACGATGACATCGCGGCCCGAGTCGATAGCGGCCTGCTTCTTGGCGGCCGACTCCTCAATACGGAGCTTGGGCATCCCCGATTCAATCGCCTTGGTCATGCCGCCGAGTGAATCGATCTCGTCGAGAATGCGCTGGGCCTCTTCAATCAGAGATGCGGTCAACGACTCAACATAATAGGAACCACCCAGCGGGTCAACCACGTTGCAGACCCCGGACTCTTCCTGAATGACCAGCTGGGTGTTGCGGGCGATGCGGGCGCTTTGATCGGTCGGCAGGGCAATGGCCTCGTCAAGGGCATTGGTATGCAGCGACTGGGTGCCGCCGAGGACCGCAGCCAGCGCCTCCAGGGTGGTGCGAACCACGTTGTTGTAGGGATCCTGCTCGGTGAGGCTCCAGCCCGAGGTCTGGCAGTGGGTGCGCAACATACTCGACTTGGGGTTCTTCGGGTTGAACTGCTTCATCAGCCTGGCCCACAGGTAGCGGGCGGCGCGCAGCTTGGAAGCCTCCATGAAGAAGTTCATGCCGATGCCGAAAAAGAACGAGAGCCGCGGCGCGAAAGCATCGATATCGAGCCCCTTGGCCACAGCGGCACGCACATACTCAATGCCATCGGCCAGGGTAAACGCCAGCTCCAGGGCATTGTTGGCACCGGCCTCCTGGATATGGTAACCCGAGATCGAAATGGAATTGAACTTGGGCATCTTCTGGCTGGTGTACTCGATGATGTCGGAAATGATCCGCATCGAAGGTTCCGGCGGATAGATGTAGGTATTGCGGACCATGAATTCTTTAAGAATGTCGTTCTGGATGGTCCCGGCCAGCTTGTCCCGGGCAACCCCCTGCTCCTCGGCAGCCACGATGTAGCTGGCCAGAATCGGCAGTACCGCCCCGTTCATGGTCATCGATACCGAGACCTTGTCGAGGGGAATGTCGCCGAAGAGGATTTTCATGTCTTCGACCGAATCGATGGCCACGCCGGCCTTGCCGACATCACCGACCACCCGGGGGTGGTCCGAGTCATAGCCGCGGTGAGTGGCGAGATCGAAAGCAACCGAGAGACCCTGCTGGCCGGCAGCCAGGTTGCGCTTGTAAAAGGCGTTGGATTCTTCGGCGGTGGAGAAGCCGGCATACTGGCGCACGGTCCAGGGACGACCGGCGTACATGGAAGCCATCGGCCCGCGGACGAAAGGGGCGATGCCGGGAAGGGTATCGGCCGTCTCCAGGTTTTCGACATCGGCCTTGGTGTAAAGGGGCTTAACCTGAATGCCCTCGGGGGTGTCCCATTGCAGCCGGGAGAGATCATCGGCCTTGATTTCCTTTTTGGCCTTCTCTTCCCATTCGGTAAATGACTTTTTCTCAAATTCACTCATACCGTGATCCTCTTTCGATCCAGTTACAGACATCCCCCGGCCGCCCTGCGGCGAAACGGGAGCTTCGAAAACAAAAGAAGGACCGATCCGACAGACCAATCCTCTCGAAATATTGCGGTATCTACAACGCAGCGGCAGGGCGTTACCCGTTGGCAATCAACGGGTAACGACAGCCAGAACCTGTACCTCCTGACCGTCGTAGGAAAGGAGTCGATGGCGGAGGGAAGAATCGAAATAAACGGCATCTCCTTCTTCGAGGATGATCCGCTCCTCTTCCAGCAACATCTCGGCCCGCCCCTTGAGGATCAGCAGAAACTCTTCACCATCATGATTATATAATGTCTCCTCGCTGGCCCGCTCGGAAACGGTCACCATGAAAGGCTCCATCTTCTTGTTGTGTTTGCGAAAGGACAGGGCCTCGTAGGTATATCCATGGCCGGTGCCGGCCTTGGATATCACCCGGTTGATCACCCGGCGCCCCTCCTTGCGTACCACTTCATACTTGTGCTCTTCTTCTTCCTCTTCGAAGAAGTGCCCCATTTTCACATCGAAAAACCGCGCCAGCTTGGAAAGGGTTGCAATGGGCGGTGAAACATTATTGTTTTCGATCTGTGAAATGAGCGCCGGAGAAAAACCCGTTTCACGGGCCACATCCTGAAGCGTCAGCTTACGCGCCTTGCGCAACTTCTTGATCTTTGCGCCAATTTTGAATTCGGTTTTAACTTCCATGAAAAAAATCCCGCTGCAAAAATAAAATATAGTTTTATTCTGATGGATATAGCGGAAACCACGCGAATTGTCAACACAAATTCTTTACCTTAGGTAAAAACATTTATTCTAACTAAACCAACTCCACTCCCCCAACCAGACAGCAATCCGCCCCCTTACCCCACCACCCAAACGCGCCTCCTGTTTCAAAGCCGACGGCCTGACTGATTGGCAATATCCAGACTGAGCATGAATCCGCGCAGCGCATTCGCCGGCAGACCGCCGGATCACGCCCGTCACCCTCAAGTCCGGTTGACATTTTTTTGCAAAGCTACTACTTTACAGAGAGACAAAACATTTCCGTTGCCAAGCAGTTCGACGACATTTCCTGTCGAGTCATCTGCCGGTAAAAAACACAGACTACAGAGGATTACCCTTGCCTTACCAACTGCTCGAACTCCCCTTGGGACTGCGTCTCTGGCCACAAACAGCAGAGGAGAAGACCCTGCCCTTTGTCGAGGGATATACATTTAGCCCCCTTGAAAACACGACCGACTCCTATCGCTTTGCGATCATGGTCAATGCCGGTAGAGTTTCACAGACACTGGCAGCACTGGCACCGAAACTGCCAGAAGAAACTTTTTTTATTCTAGAATTCTACCACGACGGTCAGTCTGCCGACCAGTCGCAGAATCCGACTCCGACAACCTATTATTCACCGTACCTGCCGACCATCGAAATCCTCGAAACGATTGAGCCTTTTCTGCCCCGCCTGATCCACGACGGTTTCGTCGGCTTCGGCCTGGCCAACAACCGGGAAGGCATCGAGCTTTTTTATTCCGAAGAAAAAGTGCTGACCTGCTTCACCGGCAACCACCTGCGCATCACCAACCTGCTTTCCAGCATGCAGATCCCCAACCGCCCCGACCTGCAGTTCCCCACGGACACCGGACACGATCACCTGTCGCTCCTCTGCCATCAGCGCAAGTCCCTGCCGGAGCCGTTCTGCGCGATGACCGAAACCGATCTTGACTATGCCAATTTCTGCAACGAACTGACCGAGAGCCTCGACATGTATCCGGTAGAGGACGATTTCACGTTTTTCCTCTCCAAGAAAGAACAGGACCAAATCGAGGCGCGCCTGGAGACACATCCCGAATATGCCGAATTCGCCGATGATGATTTTGGCGGACTGCTCCTGGACTGGAACGATTTCGTCGACGAATGTGCCGCCGCTTTTCAGGGCGACCTCTGGGAATACCAACAGGGCCTCAAGCTGCGCGACCTGATCGAATTTGTCATCGACGGGGTCGCTGCCCCGCTGGGCGGCAAAATTCGCGAGATCGTCTCCGAGACGGATCAGACGCTGCAGCAAAACCTAATTGATTGTCGCAAACGACTTGATCCGCCCTGTGACGGATTGCCAATCCGCGAGGACCATTTCTGGCATCAGGGCATCGTGCGCAACCAGGGCGTTCCCCTGCGCCGCGATCTGATTCGCCAGGGTTGGTACAACCGCTGACGCCCGATAGTTCGCCCGCGCCGCTGCCCCTAACCACCAATAACGGTACCTCGCCATGATCGCCCTGATTGCTGCCGTTCCCCTTGAAACCAACCTGCTGCGCCGCTTTCTCAGCCCCTGTGAAGTGCGCAACTGCAGCGGCCGCGACCTGTACCTGGGCACCCTTTCCGGGTTGAGCGTCACCCTGCTGCACAGCGGTATCGGCAAGGCCAATGCGGCGGCGGCCACCTCGTCGCTGCTCGGCTTCTTCCAACCGTCAGCCGTGATCGTGGTCGGCTGCGGCGGTGCATTCCCCGAATCCGGACTGCAGGTCGGCGACCTTGCGATTGCCTCTGAAGAAATCTATGGCGACGAAGGGGTCCTGACGCCCGACGGCTTTCTCGACATGGAAGCACTCGAACTGCCGCTGGTGCAACGCAACGGCCATTGCTTATTCAATCGCTACCCCGCCTCTCCCCTGCTCATGGAAAAAGCCCGCGCCCTTTTGGCCTCCGGAATCACCGACACATTCCCCGCGACCACCAACGGCCCCTTCGTTACTGTATCCACCTGCTCGGGGACCCTGGCCGCCGGCACCGAACTGGCCCGCCGCACCGGTGGCATCTGTGAAAACATGGAAGGCGCCGCAGTAGCCCAGGTCTGCGCCATGCACAATATCCCCTTTATGGAAATCCGGGGGATCTCCAACCTGGTTGAGGACCGCGACACCTCCAGATGGAACCTCAAAGGGGGCGCAGAAATCGCGCAACGGGCCGTCCAGGAGATCCTGAGCCACTGGGACGACCGGAAGGAATCCGCATGACCCGCTCGCTGACCCTCGGATACTCACCCTGTCCCAACGACACCTTCATCTTCGACGCCCTGGTCCATCGCCACATCCCTCTGTCTGACCTGGTTTTTCATGAACGTCTCGAGGACGTCGAAACCCTCAACGCCCTGGCGTTGAAGGGGGCTCTCGACCTGACCAAGGTTTCTTACCACGCGTTCGGCCATCTGCGACAGGACTACGCGCTGCTGCGCAGCGGCGGGGCCCTCGGTCGCGGCTGCGGGCCGCTGGTGGTTGCCTCCCGCCCCCTCGACATGAATCAGCTGCGCAACCAGAAGATTGCCATTCCGGGTAAGCTGACCACCGCCAACCTGCTGCTTCAGCTCTACGGCGCAGGCTTCGAGCAGGTCGTCCCCATGCCCTTTGACCAGATCATGGCCAGGGTAGCCCGAGGCGAATTTCCGGCCGGGGTGATTATTCACGAATCCCGCTTCACCTACCAGAAACAGGGGCTGCACCAGGTTCTCGATCTTGGCCAATGGTGGGAAGACGCAACCGGCAAACCGATCCCGCTAGGCGGCATCCTGATTAAACGCGCACTCGGGCCGCAACTGATCGCGGAAATCGACGCGGCCCTGCGCCGCAGCATCGAATTTGCCTTTGCCCATCCCGAAACATCGCGCCCCTACATCAAGGCCCACGCCCAGGAACTTTCCGATGCAGTCATCGACAGCCACATCGGGCTGTACGTCAATGACTTCTCTCTCGACCTTGGTGATGAGGGACTCGAAGCCGTGGCCACCCTTTTGACCCGCGCCGAGCAACGGGGGCTGATCCCCCCCTGTGATTTGCCCTTGGTCGAGTCGCCGGCCCCGGCTCTCTAAGTCAGCACCAACCTCCCCACCCGCCACCGGCGAGAGAAAACACCCCCACCTCTGCCTGATACTTTTTACGTAAAAGCACAAAAAACAACCGAACATGCAGTTTGATATTGAAGAAAATCAACTGATTGGTCATTTTTTTTTCATTTGCTCTTCAAACCTCCCCTCGTACCAATAACCCTAAAATTTCAAAATGCCGGTCTATTTTTAACAAACATAATAATAAAGCTCAGTTACAGGTTATTTTTTAGTCAAAATAAAATTTTAAGCACAAAATTTTCACAAAAATATACAAACGGTCTACTCTACAAAACGAAAAATAGCCCTAACATGCCGTTTTACCGTTGTTTTTCACAATTTTTTTATTGCATGAAAACCCCGGAAGCCTATACTTAAGCTATACTTATGAATCACCAAGGATTTTTCAACATTTACGGAAAGGAGAACGGCCATGAAATGTCCCGTATGTAAGCACCATGAATTTAAAGAACTGGATCTGCATTCCGAGGGTTTTTATGAAGGCATCAAGGAATGCACGGTTTGCGGAACAATCTGGTCTGTCAACCACGGAGTAACTGAGGTCATCAAGGATACGCAAAAGGATTCCTTCCTCGAAGGAACCTCAGAATGCGTTGACGGAGATGACTACATCCTCGCGGTCTGATCACCATTAAAAAAACCGGTCGCGCCAAAACAGGCGGACCGGTCGAGATATCGAGGGCTCCGGAGATTACTCCGGAGCCCTTTATTATTTGCGAAATTACAGGATCGCCGCAAGATATTCGGTGGTTGTCTGCCGGCGTTGCTTATCGATCATTTTCGGATCGACTTCGACGAATTTTTCATCCGGAGTGACCTTGAAGATCGTCTGCCCCTTCTGCACGATGATACCATCGCCGCCTTCGATGAGAATCTTGTCGATGGTTCCGGAAAACGGCGCCGGCACCTTGTTAAACATCTTCATAACTTCAAGTATGAACAGCGGCTGCCCCTTCTCGAAATGCATCCCTTCGGTGACAAATGGAGGCATACCCGGGGCTTCCTGGGCATAATACATGCCGCCCCCCGGGGTGACGATCTCGTCGGCCTTGGTTGACGGCGGCGGCACCAGTATCTTTTTCATAGCCGCCTGCAGGTCGGGATCATTCAAATAGTCGGGGATGGTCACTTCCAGATCGTCCTCGACCTTAAAATCGAAGAAGTCGGTTTTGTTGGCGACCAAAAACAGCAGGCCGAGCAACTCGTTGCCAATTTCGAAACCAAGGTGGGCGGCCTGGATCCGAGTCCAGGTCTCCTGGTCAACCCCTCCCTGAGGCTTGTCCTTGCTCAGAATCTCGTTGAGCTTAACGAATTCCTCTTTCTTGAGGCCAAGCTTCTCGCGCAGGTCGGCATAAAAACGAAGGGCGTTCTGCAACAGGTCGTGGTCGTGGGTCCAGATGACTTCAGCGGCCGGCGCGTCGGCGCGCCAAGTCATGTTGAGATACTCGTAGGTCTCCTCCAGAATCACCAGCGGATTGCGCAGCCAGACCAGTTTGCCATCCTTAATTTCCATATTCTTGCGGTTGAGGCTCAACCAACCGGAAAGCATATGAGGATCCTGGAGCAGGATTTCCATCGGCCGAGTCAGCAGAGTCCCCTTTCGATCAAGGGTTTCGGAGATGGCCTTCGCCACTTCGGGCTCGCCGCCGTAGAGCTTGGCGAAGTGTTTTTTCATTGCCAAAAAGGCATAGACCACGTCAAGCTTACTCGATTCTTCTTTGAGCTTGCCAACCAGGGTCAGGTAAGGGACGACAAAGCGAGTGGTCGGCTTGGCCATGACGTTCTGGCCGAGGAACCAGTTGACCAGCCCGTAGTGGAACTCAAGGTTGGTGGCCAGGTCGGTGCCGCACAGGGTGGTCGAACGCAGGACCTTGGCGAGAGCCTGGTAGCTGCCCAGCCGGTCTTCACCCTGAGTGAGTAGCAGGGCGATATTGGAGTCGTAGGCACCAGCCAGGGTGTAGCGCATGAACTGGTCGGTATCCGGATTGGCAATGCAGATCCCCTGGTCGTCGCGGATTTCGCCTTCGATCGGCTTCGACCAGTAGCGGATCACGCCGCCAGCGCTGGGCGACAGGGAGCAGTCGGTGGCATTGAGACGGGCCTCAGCGGCAGCTCCGAAGCGGGAAATCCGCTCAGGACGAGGCAGGCGCTCCTTGTGCTGCGCGAGCAGGGCCATCGCCTCGACCAGCGACTCGACAACAAAAAAGTCTTTCTTGTCCTTGGGATTGGTGAATTTGAGGCTGTAGACCAGCTCGGTCACCCGGTGCTCGACCTGAATGCGGGTGTTGACCTCCATGAAAAAGTGACGGTCGCGGTCGACAATGCATTCGAAGGTCGAGGCGGAGTCAAGGCCAACGGCCTTGCCGAACCGCTCGGATTGTTCTTCCATCCGCTTGAGAACCTGCAAGTCGGACTCCAGAGCCGCAACCTGAGCCTTCAAACCGGCTTTCTTGGCTTTGGCGATTTCCAGGGCCAGGCCTTCCTGGGTAACCGAGATTTCCAGCAGTTTCTGTTCATGCATCTGCAGCGAACAATCGCGGCCGCCCAAAGCGATACACCAATCTCCGTTGCCTAGTAGCTGGATTTCGTTGTGGCGGGTCTGCTCGATATTCAGCTCGATCAGCACATTCTTGTTATCGCCAACCCCGTTGGCCTTAACTTCGAGCAGCACCTCGAGCACCAGTTCCGGTGCGACGGCCGCAGCCTTCTTGATGTCGGCATCGGCCGGATTCTTCTTGGTCAGCAGCGAGGCGCCAAGAATACGCTGCCCCTTGCCACCGCCGCCGCCGATCGCCTTGAGGCGGATGCGGGCGCCGGGGTAGTTCTTGAACATTGCGGCGCATTCTTTCTCGACCTGCGCTCCCATTTCATCGATGGAAAAAAGATCGATGCCCTTCTCGTAGGAGGCCATCAGGATATGGCCGGCCAAATCCTCGAGCGAAAGCTTTTTGTCGGCCAGCACCTTCTTGTCGCAGTTGAGGCCTTCAGCCTTGACCACAGCCAGCAGGGCTTCGCGACTCGGATGCTTGGTCACCAGGGTGCGGGAGGTCACGTTGTCGATCCCCGGGGTGACCGAAACGTCGACGTTGAGGGCGGTGCGCTTGGCTTCGTCCTTCTTGCCGGCGCCGCGCTGGGTCGCGCTGCAGGGGCCAATGAACCGGAGTCCGGCATCCTCGATGGCCGCAACGAACTCATCGTCTTCGGCCATGAACCCGTAACCGGCAAAGATCGAATCGTAACCGTTGTCCTTGGCAATCTGAATGATCTGGCCGATACGCTCGACGCGCTCTTCCTTGCTCGCTCCGGTGTAGTCGGGCACCCGGTGAACCCGGGTCGAGGCGGTGAGCTTGCGCAGTTCGGGGGAGAGGGCGTTCGGATAGACGATGGAGTCCTTCTCCGAAAGCAGGATGCCGTAATGGGCGATCCCCATCTCTTCATATACGGTCATCGCTTCCATGCGGATCGGGCCGCGGCAGACGATCAGCGGCTTGAGGTCTTCGCACGAGAACGACCGAACCCATTCGGAGCTCGACTGGCTCAAGCGGCGGTCGCGATGAATCATCGGATTATTGGTGTAGTAATCAGTAGTCTGTGCCATGGGTGACATCTCCAGATCGAAACCTTGGTTCGCTTTCATCAACAACTTTCCCCGTCGCCTTAATGGAATTCACGCTGCGGCCCGGCCATCGGCCCAGCCTTGTAGTGACGCATCAGGAAAGCGAGGTTCTCGCCGAGGACCTTGCGCAGATCGGTCGGCATGACGATGGAGGAGATGGAGCCAAGCGCCAAACCCTCTTTCGGGTTCATCAGCTCTTTTTCATAGCGCAGGTTCAGTTCGGCTTCCTGAGCCTTGAGCCAGTCGGCGGCTTCCCTTTCCGCATCCTGCTTGGCTTCGGCGCCGTCCACACCGGCAGCGATTCGCTCAGCCATTCCATTTTTGATCATATCGGCAACAGCACTACGAATCTTGCGCAGATCGTTCTTGTAGACAAATTCCTTACCGGCCGGTCCCATGACGGCCAATCGGGTAGTCGGCAGGGCCAACACCAGATCGGCTCCGGTCGGGTAGTTGTTGTATGAAGCGTAGGCACCGCCGTAGGCGTTGCGCAGGATCATCAGGATGCGAGGGGTGCGTACGTCCACGATGGAATCGAGCATGGTGCGACCAGCCTGAACGATGCCGCGGGCTTCCTGCTCACGCCCGGGAAGGAAGCCAGTGGTATCTTCCATGAAAATAATGGGGATATTGTAGATGTTGCAGAAGCGCACGAAGCGAGCGATCTTCACAGCCGAGTCGCAATCGATCTGGCCCGAGGCCACTGCCGAGTTGTTGGCGACAAATCCGACCACGTGGCCACCGAGACGACCAAAGGCAGTGATCGCTTCGCGAGCACGCCCCGGTTGCAATTCAAAATAATCACCGTGGTCAACGATCTGCTGGATAATGATCGACACGTCGAACGGGGTATTGAAGCCGGTCGGCGAGTTGAATGCCTTCTTCAGCAGGGTGTTGATCTCCCAGGTTTTCCGCTCAAGAGAATCGCTGGTCGTCTGAAAGGGCGCACTGACGCTGTTGTTATCGGGGAGGTAGCTGAGCAGACGAACCGCAGCGCGCAAAGCGGCGGTTTCATCGGCCACGGTCAGGTCGGCCACGCCGGAGGCGCCGTGAACCTTGGGGCCACCCAGCTCTTCGGGACTGATGTCCTCACCGAGTACCGACTTGACGACACCAGGGCCGGTAAGGCCGAAGAAGGTGTCCTCGGGCTGGATGACGAAACTCCCCTGGCGCGGCAGATAAGAGCCGCCACCGGCGTTGAAACCGAACATGCACATGATGGTCGGTACCACACCGCTGATCTTGCGCAAAGCAGTGAAGGCCTCGGCGTAGCCGTCGAGACCACCGACCCCGGCGGGAACGAAGGCACCGGCCGAGTCGTTCATGCCGATAAGCGGAATCCCCTTCTCGCCCGCCATATTGAAGAGGCGGGCCAGCTTCTGGCCATTGGTGGCGTCGATGGAACCGGCGCGGACGGTAAAATCATGGCCGTAGACCGCCACGTCGCGGCCGCCGATATTAAGGATGCCGGTCACCAATGAAGCGCCGTCGAGGTTCTTACCCCAGTTCTGAAAAAGGATGTTTGGTTCGCTCTCGGTGAGTACCTTGATGCGCTCCCACACCGTCATCCGTTTCTTGAAGTGCTGTTTTTCGATCTGGGCAACGGGCACCGATTTTATTGGACGCTCGATCAGCTCGTGGCCGACCTTCATCGCCTCCTCATAGCCGCCAGCGATCCCGGAAATTTCACCCGGGATGTTAAATTCAACTTTTTCAGGCGGGTCAAAGGGATTCTTCAGTGAAGGTTTAATCACTTTTTGAGACATTTCGGCCATCCTTCTAATGATTGAAATTTAATTACCGGAAAGTAGCAGCTCACGCCACGATCCAACCCCAGTATCTGCAAATAGTGCGTTCGGGCGGTGCCCAAGCATACGTAAAACATTGTTTCTTAAGAACGCCATTAAATGCAAAAAACCCGGCGAATTGTCAAGCAATTTTTTATTACGGGTAAAAAGACACCGGGGTGAATTAACGGCTAAATCATTTTGTTTTTGTTTTTTAATTTTATTCTCGCAAAACTTAGCGGTCTTTAAAAAATCAGGTTTAAAACGTCAAAATGACACGCCTAACAATACGTTATTTAAGACATTATCTGCAAATGCACTCGATTTTCGACTGAGCCATTACAGCCTGATTCGCTCAGCATTCTTCAAAAATATCGCTTTACCTCAGCGCTCAAAGTTATTCTAGATAAAGTTTTTGGGGATTTTTATGCTCTCACTGAAATCTTAGAATGGTTTTTGTTATCAGTCTGACCATGAACTGGTCTGACCACAATTCCCCTCAATCCCTGTCTGAATATTAACTCACAATAACAAAAAAGCGACTCGAAGGATCGGCTTTTTTGAAAGACACATTTCTGTCCCGTTAACGCCACGGAACAAACATCCCGGATCTGCACCCCGTGAAGGCGGGCGGAGCTGGGAGAAATCAAGCTTCTTGCCCTTTGTCCGGCAGGTGTGACAGATTTTCCAAATAAATTAATACCGCCCATAGCAAACATTCATGTTGACGACGAACGGAGAACAATGGCTGCCGCACGACGGACATCGCCGCAGGAAACTGCCGTGAAGACTATCCAGGGAGACCAGGGGCTGATGCCCCTCAAAGATCTGTGGCAATGGAGAGAAACGCGGCGAATCAGCGGCGCGCTCAAAGTCAAGCACGACGACCGGTCAAAGACCTTCTACCTGCAGGAAGGCAAGATCGTCTTTCTGACCTCGAACAATGGAAGGCGAGCGGATCGGTGAATTTCTGGCCGAGTTTGGCGGTCTCGGCCTCCCC
>JAQYWA010000393.1 GCA_030145265.1 Desulfuromonas sp.
CCCTGCCGTGCTATAGACATTACGGGCATTCCAGAGCATCCAGCCGTTGGAACCGAACTCATCCGAGGCGCTGGTCTGCGAACGAATCTCCTCGGCGCCAAAATGACGCCGATCAAAGGCATAATCCCGAAACGCCTGCAGCCAGGGACGAAACCGTTGAGCCGAGATACCGGTCCGCTCCTGGGCCTTGTTCAGCGACAACGAAACAATCTCGTAGGGATTGGTCATCGGGTTGCGAAACTGACCGACACCGAAAGTGAACCCCGAGGGATAAAGCATCGGTGAAATATAATCGAGGTGCTCAGCCAGCCGCTCCAACTGCTGACCGATATTGGTATCGTTTTCGTTCCAGCAGACATAGCCGAAAACATCGGCCGCCAGAGAAACATTATAAGGGTTCAGCCGATGTCGCGCCTCGGCAAGAAAGCCGGTAATCGCCTCGACCCGATGAGCCTGCACGTTTTCCCGGGAGAAAACCAGCCCGGCCCGCTCAGGGAAGCGTACGTAATCAAACTGAATCTCGTCAAACCCGAGAGACGCCGCTTCCTCGGCCAAATCGATGTTGTATTTCCAGACGTCCTCGGCAAAGGGATCGACCCAGCCCAGTTTCTCCCCATCACGCCACGGAGTGCCCGCGGATGTCTTTACCGCCAGTTCAGGCCTTGCCTGTGCCAGCAGATCATCCTTAAATACCACGATCCGTCCGATGGTATAAATCCCCCGCTCCTTCAACGACGCCAGCAAGACTTCCGGATCACGCACCGTGATCACCCTCTGGGCGCCAATCCCGGCCGCCTGCGCCACCGGACTGGGGTAACAAACCATCCCCCGGTCCCCCTTGATGTCGATTACCAGGGCGTTGAGTTCGGTGTTCTCAATCAGCTCAAGAGCAGGATTGACCAAGCTCGGGGCACTGATGCCATAAAACGAAAGATAGAGTGCCTTGGGGGTAAAGGGATCCAAGACCATCTCGACCGCCTCACCCGCCAGCGACTGACCCCGCCGGTAGCCAGCGGCCCGTGCCCGCAACAATCCGCCATCGGAATAAATGGCAAACTGCCCCTCGGCGTCGGCATGTACCACCCCCGTCTCGCTTGTCACTATCGCCCCGTCAATCCCGGCCCCGGTCAGCCCATCTACCACCCGCCCCTCTACCAGATCGCAGGCGAAGGAGCAAACTACCGAGAAGAACAGCAAACCAACTACTAGCAGAACACGACCCAGACTGCGCATAAAACAAACTCCATATTCCATGGGGCTGATGAGAAAAGATGCGAACATTAGAAATAAAATTCACTTATCGTGCCAGCCGGGCATCATTCTCAATAAATATATATGGCAATAATATTAATCAGTTACGACTGAGGGAAGATGTCTGTCAAAGGGCAGGTATCGCCAACCATTGAAACAACCGGTCAAACGGGCGGAATATGTCATTATTTTGGGTTATCACGAACCGGGGGGCTATGCGAGAGGAAAACCAACTCAGGAACGATGCTGCCGAACGTACTCGTACATCACAATTGAGGCGGCGATACTGACATTGAGGCTCTGCACTTGGCCGAACTGGGGAATGGAAATTCGCCGGATGTCGGGACAGGCGGCGGGATCGAAACTGAACCCCCACTCTTCGTGGCCAAAAATGAAGGCGCTGCGACGCGGGAGAATTGAATCAGAAAGCAACACCTCCCCCGCCGGATCAAGCAGAAACAGCTCATAGCCCTGATCGAGCAGAGCCGTGCGACATTCATCGAATGTCTCATGGAAACGGGCCGGCACCTTGCGGAACGAACCCTTCGCCGGCGACGGATCAAAGGGGTGAGTGTTCACCAGGTGCACTTCACGGGCGCCAAACGCCTCGGCACTGCGAAAGATCTTGGGAATATTGTAACTCGACTTGAGACTGTCCAGCACCACCACGAACTCATGCTCCCCGGGGCTGGCCAGCAGATTGCGGTTCAGGTCTTTCTGGTACCGAAGCAGAAAATTGGCGCGACGTTTGTGGCTCAACGGCTCACTCCTGATGGTTCAATCAAAGGTAACCAGATCGCCATTAAAACCCACCCCAGCCACCAATGCAACCCCTGCCCGCCCGTAGGAACCCAACGGAGACATTCTTGATGTTTTATGTTCCCCTGCTGCCCTATTGGGACCACCAAGGATCAAAAGACAAGGGCTTTAGACTAAGGCAAAAAACAAAGAAAAAGCGACAAAGACTTAGACTGTCTTTGTCGCCTTCAACTTTCAAAGTGGTACCCGGGACGAGAATCGAACTCGTACAGCCAAAAGGCCGAGGGATTTTAAGTC
>JAQYWA010000394.1 GCA_030145265.1 Desulfuromonas sp.
TACGGCCTGTACAAGGTGCCGACATCAGCGGGCTGGACGAGAGCGCATGCCTTGAGGTGAAGAACATCGGAAAGCCGTGTGCGGGAAAACCGCACGCACGGTTTGATGAGGAGGGGCAGGTAACCCCCGCCCCTTACTCTACCCGGAACCTACCGGAACCTAACGAGCCGGGTGGTACAGAGGATCTAAAAATTCCCCTCCTTGTTCGTACGGATCTGGGGCGTTTCTTTTAAAGCCGTAAATCGACCTGATGGCAGGCCTTATACCGCACAACCCCAAAATCCCGGTTGTTCTCAACTGTTTTCTGAATTATCTTGAAAGCTATGAAACTACTATCATTTAACGTTAATGGCCTCCGTTCGCGGCTGCACCAGCTCGAAGCGGTGATTGAGTCGCATGATCCCGATATCATCGGGCTGCAGGAAACCAAGGTGCCGAATGTCGATTTTCCTGTGGCCGCCGTCGAAAAGCTCGGCTACCAGGTGGCTTATCATGGGCAGAAGACCCACTACGGCGTGGCTCTGCTGTCGAAACAGACGCCGCTCAAGGTGCAGCTCGGCTTTCCCGACGATGGCGACGAGGCGCAGAAGCGCTTCATCAGCGGCTGGTTTGCGCTTTCCTCGGGAGAGACCCTGCAGGTGATCAACGGTTACTTTCCCCAGGGGGAAAACCGCGAACATCCGCTCAAATTTCCCGCCAAGCGCCGCTTCTACGCCGACCTGCAGCGCTACCTCGAGCAGCAGTGCGACCCGGCGGGGGCGCTGGCGGTGATGGGGGATTTCAACATCGCCCCGGCCGATCTCGATATCGGCATTGGCGAGGACAACGCCAAACGCTGGCTGCGTACCGGCAAAACCAGTTTTCTGCCGGAAGAGCGACAGTGGTTTCAGGCGCTGCAGAGCTGGGGGTTGCACGACAGCTTCCGGGAGCAGCATCCGCAGACCGCAGACCGTTTCAGCTGGTTCGACTACCGCAGCCGGGGCTTCGACAGCGACCCCAGGCGGGGTCTGCGCATTGACCAGATCCTGCTGAGCCGTGTCCTGATGGAGCGCTGTCGTGATACCGGCATCGACTACGACATCCGCGCCATGGAAAAACCCTCGGACCACTGCCCGTTGTGGGCCGAAATCGAGATCGCCGCTTCCACAAAAGGTCCTTCATGAGAATATTTGCCAACCTGTTCCTGCTCCTTTTTCTGGCCGACGGCGGGCTGTCCCTGGTCGACGAAGTCCTTCGCGCCGTGGCCGGCACGGATGCTCTTACTTTCGTCCGCCAGCCGGTTGCCATTGTCGTCATGGCCCTGGCGATCCTCTTTCTTTTCGTGCTCGGCATCGACCGGCGCCTGCCGAAGCGGATCTTTCTCCCCCTGATCATCTTTGCCCTGTGGGGCGGAATGGATTTTTGGCCCCTGTCGGTGACGGTCGAATATGCCGGGTTTTCCCTGCTGGCGTCGGCGGGGCAACTGCTGCTGGGCCTGTCGGTGATCATTTGGCTGCGTCGTCTCAGTGGCGGGCGCCTGCTGCTGTCGCAAGCGATGCTGTCGGGGCCGCTGTTCAGCCTGCGTAATACCCTGAAGTTTGCCGCCGTCAGCCTCGTCCTGCTCCCCTTCGTCCTGGGTTTTTTCGTCCTGGCGTCGGCCAGCATGTACTTCGAGCAGCAGACCGCAGGGTTCATGCGCCTGACCCCGGCTGGGATTTACATGACCGAGCGGGTCTATCGGCAGGCGGGCAAGACCATCCGGCTGGCCGGGATGGTGCACGTGGGCAAGGAGGAGTATTACCGGAAGCTGGCCGACTCGGTCAACCTTGAGCGGACCATTGTGCTGGTCGAAGGGGTCAGCGACAACGACAGTCTGTTGCAGAACCGTTTCGATTACAGCGGCGTCGGCGAGGCCCTGGGGCTGGTGTCGCAGGAGGCCCTGAAATTCGACGGACGGCTGATTTCCCTCGACGATCTCGATCAGTCCGTGGGCGAAGAGGACGAGCCGCAGGTGCCGCACATCCTGCGGGCCGATGTCGACATCAACCGGTTTGATCCGCGGACGGTCGAGTTTCTCAACGTGCTCGGCAAAACCCTGTTCAACCGCGAGTTGCCCGGTTCCGGCCTGGCCGCCTACAACGCCTGGGCCGTCAAGCATATGACCCCCAGCCTGATGCAGACCCTGATGGCGGACATCCTCTATCGGCGCAACGGCGAATTGGTGCGGGTTCTGCTCCTGACCATCGACAAGTACGATACCATCGTGATTCCCTGGGGCGCCCTGCACATGCCCGGCATCGAGGCGGCGGTCCTCGACCGGGG
>JAQYWA010000026.1 GCA_030145265.1 Desulfuromonas sp.
CCTGGGCCGACGTGGAAGCGACCTACCAGCGCCGCAGCGACCTGATCCCCAACCTGGTGGAAACGGTCAAGGCCTATGCCTCGCATGAGAAAGAAACCCTGATGGGAATCACCGAGGCCCGCGCCAAAGTCGGCCAGGTGAACATCAGCGCCAAGGATCTTTCCAACCCAGCCGCGATGCAGAAGTTCCAGGCCGCCCAGGGCGAAATGTCCGGCGCCCTCTCCCGTCTGCTGGTGGTGGCCGAGCGCTATCCTGACCTGAAAGCCAACCAGAATTTCCTCGACCTGCAGCACCAGCTCGAAGGGACCGAAAACCGCATCAACGTAGCGCGGCAACGCTACAACAAGGCGGTGCAGACCTTCAATTCCTCGATCCGCAGCTTCCCCAACAACCTGACCAACAACTGGCTGCTTAAGCTGGAACGCAAAGAACCGTTCAAGGCCGAAGCCGGCGCCGAAGTCGCGCCCAAGGTGCAGTTCTAAGTGATGACCTGGTTAAGAAACATTTTCCTGGTGGCGGTCCTGCTCTTGCCGCTGACCGCCGCCGCTCTCGACGTACCCAAAGCCACTGGCTACGTTGTCGATCAGGCCGGGCTGCTTAATCCCTCGACCCGTCTGAAAATCGAGCATTTTCTCGAAGGATTCGAGAAGAGCGACTCGACCCAGCTCGCGGTGCTGACCATCCCCTCCCTCGAAGGAGAGGCACTGGAAGAATATTCCATCAAGGTTGCCGAACAATGGGGGATCGGCCAGAAGGGGAAGGATAACGGCGCGCTGCTGCTAGTCGCCAAGGCCGAGCGCAAGGTTCGCATCGAGGTCGGCTACGGCCTCGAAGGGCGGCTTACCGACCTGCTGTCCGGACGGATCATTGACTACGAAATCACCCCCCGCTTCAAGCAGGGGGACTTCGACGGCGGCATCCTCGCCGGGGTGGCATCCATGGCCGAAGCGGTCCGCGGCGAATATCAGGGGACCGGCAGAACCAACAAGAAAAAGAAACGCAGCCCCTGGGGAATGCTGGCCCTGTTGCTTTTCTTCGGTCCCGGAATGATGCTCTTTGGCGGAGGCCGCCGCTCGCACCGGCGCAGCAGTTTCTGGATCGGCGGCCCACCCTTCGGCGGTGGTGGCGGATTTGGGAGCGGCGGAGGCGGCGGTTTCGGTGGTTTCGGTGGCGGCGGATTTGGCGGCGGCGGGTCTTCGGGGGGCTGGTAAGCCCTCAAGACCAAATTCGGCCTCTCGCCCGCTCCTTTCTGTCGCTAGAGCCCACAGAGATCACAGAGAAAGCCAAGAAGAAAACCAAGACTAACAATTTTGATTTCCCTCTGTGTTCTCTGCGTGCTCGAGTAAGCGAAGCGAACGGGCGAGAGACGCTTTTAAGATTTCCTGGTTAAACCCAAAGGTGTTCATATGCCAAAACTGACAGCAAAAACCTTTTTTTCCGAAGATGAAAAACAACGCATTGAGGCGACCGTGCAGGCCGTGGAAGCCCGCACCAGCGGGGAGATCGTGCCTATGATTGTGGACGAGTCTTACGACTATCCACGGGCCGAGATCATCGGCGCCGGCTTTTTCTCGCTGGCGGCGGCAGTCACGCTCAGCTGGGCTTTCGGCGGCTCGTCGGTGTGGATCTTTCTGCCGATATTCCTGATCCTCTATTTTCCCTTCAAATGCCTGATACGGGCCCTGCCGGGTCTCAAGCGCAAGCTGATCCAGCCGGACGAAATC
This sequence comes from Desulfuromonas sp., assembly GCA_030145265.1. Classification (GTDB taxonomy): domain Bacteria; phylum Desulfobacterota; class Desulfuromonadia; order Desulfuromonadales; family Trichloromonadaceae; genus Trichloromonas. The sequence continues at coordinate 1,725 of JAQYWA010000026.1, forward strand.
ACCGCCGAGGTCGAAGAAAAGGCCCTGGTCTCCTTTATCGAACAGGGGCTGCATCACACCCGCGACAAGACCGGCATCCTGATCCTCATCTCCCTGTTCGAACACCGGGTCTACGTTCTTGCCGACCAGGGGATCAACGACCATGTGCAGAAACAGACCTGGGACGAAATCGTTCACCTGATCACCGACGGCATCCACGCGGGGCAGACCTGCGACGCCCTCTGTACCGCCGTCACCCGCTGTGGCGAACTGCTCGAACAACACTTTCCGGTCAAACATGACGATACTGACGAACTGCCCAATCTGATCCTGGGCTGAGCACCCTTTGCCGCCGGTATGGTATCTTATTATATGGGATCTTCGAACCGGAGGTGAATCATGCGCATCCTGCTCATAAACCTGCTGCTTATCCTGGTGGCTTTGGGGGGGATTTCAGCGGCGGCGGAAACCATTCAGGTTTATTCGGCAGCCAAGGGAGCCTACGTCATGACGGAGAAAATCAGCAAAACCGACGCGGAGTGGCGAGCTCAGCTCACCCAACAGCAATACCACGTGACCCGTGAAGCAGGGACTGAAAAGGCTTATTCCGGCGAACTGTGGAACAACCACGAACACGGGATCTACCAGTGCGTCTGCTGCGGCCTCGACCTGTTCCGCTCCGAAGACAAATACGAATCGGGTACCGGGTGGCCGAGCTTCACCGCAGTGATTTCCACCCTGAATATCGGCACCGCCCCGGACAATTCGCTGTTCATGCGCCGCACCGAGGTGCTTTGCGCCCGCTGCGACGCCCACTTGGGCCATGTCTTTGACGACGGCCCGGCCTCGACTGGTTTGCGCTACTGCATGAACTCGGCGGCGCTCCAGTTCGCCCCGACCAAATGAGCCCAACCTCGCGTTTGACAAGGGAAATTCTGCGGCTAGACTTAACCCGTAAAGAGAAATCCCTGCCAGCAAAGGAGACGCAGATGAAAATCAAAAAGGTGAAACGAGAGGCCAGCGGCTTGTGCAAGTGCAGTAAGTCCTGCCAGTAATCATGACCCGAAACCACAAAGCCGACGGTGTTGCCGTCGGCTTCGTTTTTCTCTGGCGCCATGAAGAAAAATGATTTTGAAGACTATATCTGCCGCTATTTCTGTGCCTATTACTTAGCCGGAAAAAAGGAAGATGAAGCCTGCCAGGCAGCGTTGGTGGTGGACGAACTGGTGCGCCGCGGTCGCCTTTCAACTGGGGAATTCCCCTGCGGTTCCTTCATGATTCCCCCCGCAGTTCACGATCCCCAGCTTGATGCCGCCGTCTGCGCCGACTGCCCGTTTCGTGCCGCCGACTGCGACTTTCAGGCCGTCCCGCCGATACCCGACAGCCCTCCCTGCGGTGGCTACCGACTGCTCGCCATGCTGATGCAGCACCACGCCCTTACCGCCGCTGATCTGCCGGCTGCCACCCATGGCTGAGCTGGCCTGGACCGACAATTATCTGCGCCTGTCCGCACCGACAGCCCTCAAGCGGCTCGAGCAAACCTTCATCTACCACCGGGGCCACGACGAGCTTTATGAACTCGATGCCGCGGGCCTTGCCTTTCTGTCCCGCTGTGACGGTTCATGCCTGGGCAGCGAACTGACCGACGACGACACGTTCGTCCAGTTCTGCCTGAACGAAGGACTGCTCGAGGCCATTGCCGAACCATCCCCGATCAGCGTACCGATTGCCCAAGGCCCCACGCCCTCACTACGCTACCTTGAGCTGCAGCTGCTGCACGACTGCAACCTGCGCTGTCGCCACTGCTACCTCGGCTCCCCGACCCCGACCCGCCTCAAACTGACAGACGCCGTCGCCATCAGCACCGAATTCGCTAACAAAGGCGGCCTCAAGCTGATGATCTCCGGCGGCGAACCGCTGCTCTATTCGGAGCTGCGATCGTTTATCGAGCAGACAGAAGAATTGCCGATCCGCCGGGTGCTGATCAGCAACGGCACCCTGATTGAGGCGGAAAACTGCGGTTGGCTGGCCATTGACGAAATCCAGGTCAGCCTCGACGGCTGGCGCGAGGGACACAATCTGATGCGGGGAGACGGCAGCTTCGAGCAGACCCTCGCCGGTATCAAAGCGGCCCGCCGGGCGGGGATCCCGGTTTCGCTGGCAACCATGATCCACCGGGGCAACCTGCAGGAGTTCGAGCAGATGCAGCGCTTTGCCGAAGAGATCGACGCCATCAGCTGGGGGGTCGATTTCCTCTGCGACGTCGGCAACCTGACCCGCAACCGCAGCTTGAACGTCCCCTTAGAGCAGGCGGCTCCGCTGCTCGAATACGGCTTCGGCGGCGGCTACCATGGCCCGTCCGAAGGCTACGCCTGCGGCCGCCACCTGCTGACGGTGCTCCCCGACGGCAATGCCGTCAAATGCGGTTTCTACCCTGACGCCTCCCTGGGCGATGCCCGGGACGGACTGATCGACTGCTGGCTGAAGCTCGAGCACATCCCTCTTTCCGCTCTCGAATGCCACAGCTGCCCCGCCCTCACCCAATGCGGCGGCGGCTGCCGCTTCCGCGCCCCCCATCCCCTCGCCCCAGATCCCGCCATGTGCGCCCGCTACGGGATCGATCCGACCCGCTTCCACTCATAAATAAACCAGGAAAAAGTATCGGCTCCGCAAAGCCGCCAAAAGCGCTAAGTAAATCGAATAGATATCCGGCAAAACCGTCAACCAACGGGATTAAATCCTTTGTCGACCTAATTACCCAAATTTCTTTGCGGCCTTTGCGCCTTTGCGGTGAGGAACTGCCGTATTCAGGACAAACATTCAGCGGTCGCGCCGAAGCCTTTTTTTCTGCCGAGAAATCCGCTATGGTGTTGTCGTCTGCAAACTTGCACTGGAATGGATCCTGATGACGCCTCCTGTTTCCCGCACCGCCACCCTGTTTGTCGTCTGCGTCGCCCACTTTCTCATGCCCTTCATGATGTCAGCGGTAGGCATCGCCCTGCCGAGCATCGGCCGGGAATTCGCCGCCAGCGCCATGCAGCTTGGGCTGATCGAGACCACTTACGTGCTGTCGGCCTCGATCTTTCTGCTGGCGATGGGACGCCTCGGCGACATTCACGGCCGAAAACGGATCTTTCAGTACGGCATCGTCGTCTTCACCATAGCCGGCGGCCTGCTCTCCCAAGCCTGGTCGGTCGAAGCGATGATCGCCTTGCGTTTTCTACAGGGGATGGGGGGCGCCATGGTGATGGCTACGACCATGGCCATCGTGGTTTCGGTCTTTCCGCCGCAGGAGCGGGGCAAGGCGCTGGGGATCGCCGTGGCCAGCGTCTATGCCGGCATTTCCTGCGGCCCATTTTTTGGCGGGGCGCTGGTCACCACCCTCGGCTGGCGCTCGATTTTCTACCTCTGCATCCCGCTGGGAATCACCAGTTTTCTGGTATCGCTCGCCAAACTGCGCGGCGAATGGGCCGAGTCCCAAGGCGAACCCTTCGACCTACGGGGGAGCCTGGTCTACGCGGCGGCCATCCTGCTGCTGATCAGCGGCGCGTCCAACCTCGACCACGGCGCCTGGGCCTGGGTCCTGGCCCTTTCCGGCCTCTGCGGCCTCGGATTTTTCCTCTGGCTGGAAGCCCGCACCGCCTACCCGGTGCTCAACATCGCCCTGCTGCGGAAAAACCGGGTCTTTGCCTTCTCCAGCTTGGCGGCCCTGCTCAACTATGCGGCGACCTTCGGCGTCACCTTCTTCATGAGCCTCTACCTGCAGTACGTGAAGGGGATGAGCGCCCACCAGGCCGGCACCATCCTGATCATCCAGCCAGTCATGCAGACCCTGTTTTCACCCTGTTGCGGAAAGCTCGCCGACCGCTATCCGGCGGGACGGGTCGCCACCGTCGGCATGGGCCTGTGCGCCCTGGGTCTCGGCGTTGCCGCCAGCCTGAATGCCGGCACCTCGCTGTCCGTCGTCATGGCCATGCTGGTTTTTCTCGGCCTCGGCTTCGCCCTTTTTTCGTCCCCCAACACCAGCGTCATCATGGGCAGCGTAGAGCCCCGCTACCTTGGCGTCGCTTCCGGCCTCAACTCAAGCATGCGCACCCTCGGCATGATGTCGAGCATGACCATCATCACCGTGATTTTTTCAATGTTCATGGCCGGGCATGCGGTGACCACAGAAACCCAGCCAGACTTTCTGCGCAGCATGCACGCGGCGCTGTTGATTTTTTGCGTCCTGTGCGTGCTCGGCATTTTCTGCTCAATGGCCCGGCTCCGCAAATAAAACGGGGGACAGCCATCCGGCCGTCCCCCGTCGTCCTTACAGTCCCAACCGCGGAGATCAGGCGCGCAACGCCGAAAAAAGCAATCCGTGCAATACCTCGGACAGTTCCGTGTTGTCTTCTCCCTTACTGAACATCTCGGCCAGGTTGGCGAACACGCCGCAGTAATGGTTCACCAGCCGCGGCTTGTCGGTGGCCAGGTTGAACACCAGCTCGTCTTGCCCCTGCAGACGCAGGCGGCCGAATTCCTTGGCGTGGTCGAGTTCGATCACCCCGTTTTCATACCAGAGCCGGGTTGTTTTATAGTTGCGGCCCAACGTCCAATTGGTGTCGACCATGCCGTATCCGGTGCGTCCATCCGCCTTGAACCGGAACAGGCCGAGACCCTGCACCTGGGCACATTGAATATCTGGGATAGCCGTCATTCGGCCGTCGATGACCTGCATCTGCTCGGGATCGATCAACCGGGCCAGAATGCTCAGGCTGCTGATGCCGCTATCGAACCAAGAACCGGCCTTGCCGACGGCGCCCATGGCCAACTTTCCGTTGAGATAGTAGGGATCGGAAAAACACGACTCAAACCCGATAAGCCCCCCGAGCTCGAAATTCTTCGATTCACGCTGCTCCAGCCACCACTCGACCTCGCGCCCGTAGGACGGGTGAAATGCCGTGTAGAGCAGAAGTTTGCGCGTACGGGCCTCGGTTATCAGGGCATCCATCTTCTCCTGACGGGTGCAGAGCGGTTTTTCGACGATGGCGATACGGCCGGCCTCGATGATCTTCATCGCCACTTCGTAATGGGTGCTGGTCGGAGTAGAAACCAGGAAAGCATCGGCAGTGGATTTTTTCAGAAGTTTGTCCAAGTCGTGGTGAAATTGGACGCTGCCGGGAAGTTCATCGGCCCGGGTCGAATCGAGATCGTGAGCGTCGGTCAGCTTGATTCCCGGGGTGTGGTTGATGGCCTGCATCTGGTAGTTCGCAATTTTGCCAATTCCAATCAGTGCAATACGCATGGGTCCTCACATAACACGGGTGATATAATTAAAGGTCGACAGATTCTATAAAATCAGTGCCCCAATTATTAATTGTTTACAGCCTGATTTGAATAAAAAAATGCATCCGACAAAAAAAACACCGGATAAATCGTGGTTGAACCCCTTCGCCCGACTGGGCCAGTCCTCCCGAAAGGCGGACAACCCGCTTTACACTGCCCCCATGAGTGCTAATCTTCAAACAGAGGGGCGCAGGCACCAGCAAAGGAGGCAATGATGACGTACGGACAGGGACGAAGCTACAAAAAAGTCGAAGTGATCGGGGTTTCCAACAAGGGCATCGAAGCCGCTATCCAGCAAGCAGTCAGTAAGGCCCAGGGATCGCTGGAAAAGCTCTCCTGGTTCGAGGTGCAGGATATCCGCGGACACATCGGCAAAGACGGAACGGTCAGCGAATATCAGGTCGTGCTGAAAATCGCCTTTGAACTGAAATAACCACGGCCCTCAGGAAACTTACTTGAGTGAATCCCGTTTCGGGTTGAGGGTGCAGGTCATGCGCGTGTCAGGGCCGATTTCGAGCATCGCCTCGTCGTCCCACGACCAAAAAGCCACATCCCCGCGGCTGTACTTGGTACCGGATCCCGCGGGCTGATGGATCAGGCTGACCGTACGGTCAGGGAGAAACAGGTGGGCGATCTCCCCCTCAATCCGCACCAGAAATTCGTAGTCGGCCCGGCACTCGTAAATCTGGGCCACGCCAGCGGTGGAAGTCGATTCCAGCGACGATCGTTTGGTAGGGGCGCAGGCCGTCACCACAACGGCTGCGATCAGCAGAATCATCTTCAGAAAAATGCCTGGCGATAATCTCATAGTGAATAGGTATCCTCTTTGGTCAGACAGGATGGACAACTCAGAAAATAGATGCCAGCCGCTCGAAGGATTTGCGTAGCCGGAGCGAAAGAGTCAGCAGCACCCCCTTGAGCAGCTTTATGCCGAGTTCTGGATGATCGACCAGCAGCCGATCGAGGTTTTCCTTCGTCAGGAGCAGCAGCTGGGCATCCTCCAGGCAGGCGGCGGTAACCGCCCTGGGCAGGCCGTCGATCAGGCTGAATTCGCCGATCACCGCTCCCTGGCTGTAAACCCCAACCACGACCTGACGTCCTTCAAACTCGGTGTTCTTCTTTTCTTCGATCCGCCCCGACATGACAAATGCGGCAAAAGCGGCGGAATCCCCCTCTTTCCAGAGGACGTCGCCTACTGCCACCTGGCGGCACTCGAAATAGGGCGGGAGTACCGCCGTGTCCGCCTCGGAGAGAAAACGGAAGAACCGCAGGTTATTTTTCATGCGGGCGCAAACATCGGCGGGGGTCTGATTCATGGCTCGGTGGCATTTCCGTTTTGCTGCTCGAGTTCAGTCAGTTTTTCCGACATCCGCGCCAGCAGCCCGTCAAACCCTTCCTTCTTGACGATCTCCCCGTAACTGCTCCGATAGTTATTGACGAAGCTCACCGACTCGATGACCACGTCGTAAACCTTCCAGTCGGCGCCTTTATGAACCATCCGGTACGAGATGGGAATTTCAACGCTTTTGGTCACTATGACGGTATCGACGGCGGCCCGGTTGCCCTGCACCCGCTCCTTGACGAAGTCTATCTTCTCGTCAGTGTAGGCCTCGATGTGACCGATGTAGTTGCGTTCGAGCAGATCAGAAAAAAGGGCCACGAACCGTTCGCGCTGCTGGCCGTTGGCGCTTCTCCAGTTGAGGGCGAGAATCCGCTGGGACATCTCGGCGAAATCGAAGCGGGCGAGGATGGCGGCCGAAAGCCGTTCGCGGCGCACCTGCTTTTCGAGATCGGACTCTTGTAAAATGGCCATGACCGCGTCTACCGTGGCGCGGGCCTGATCCAGCGGACCCTGGGAGGCGACCGCCGTCGTGGACGCCAGCAGGACAACAGCGGTGAACAGCCTCAGGAAACGTTTTGTGAACTGCATGTGACTACCTCCGGAATTTACTCTTTTACTTTCGCCGCGCGATGCTGGGCATAGGCATCACGGACAAACAGGTAGGGGTCGATTTCGTGCTTGCGAATGCCGTCGTAGGTATCCTTGTCGAGAGACAGGGCATTTTCCTTGTCCAACGCCCTCAGCCCGAGCATTTCTTCCTGTTTGAGTGCATGGGGCAGCGGATCGATAAAATAATCACCGATCCGACCAATGCCGTCACGCAGACTACTTGGGCCGAACAGCGGCAGCACCAGGTAAAAACCGGGACCGGCGCCGTAATGGCCAAAGGTCTGGCCGAGATCCTCGTTTTTCTTCTCCAGCCCCCAGGAGGAGGCGGGATCGAACAGCCCGGCCAGCCCGAAGGTGCTATTGACCAGAAGACGAGCCAGTTCGCTGCCGGTATTGGTGAACTTGAGCTGGAGCAGGTTGTTGGCCACGCGCACCGGGGTGCCGAGATTGGAAAAGAAGTTCGACGCCGACACCCGGGCCGGTTCGGGAATCACCCGCAGGCCCCGGGCCACCGGCTTGAACAGGTAGACATACAGCTTGTCGTTGAACCAGAAAAATCCACGGTTGACCGGCTCAAGGGGATCGCCGATCGATGCCGGCGCCGGTTCCGCAAAGGGGTCTTCCTCGAGAAGAAACTCGTCATCAGCGGCAAAACCAACCACGGCGGACAACAAGAAAAGTAGCGACAGCAGCAGAAATCCCTGTTTCACCACGCCTCCTATTTTTTCTCGAACACGTACTTGCTGATCAGTCCTTCGAGATTGATGGCCGACTCAGTTTCAAAAAGGACTCCGCCCGGCTCGATGAGCATCTCACTACCACCCGGAGAAATACTGACATAGCGATCGCCGATGATCCCAGCAGTGCGGATCGAGGCGATGCTGTCGTCCTGTAACTGGACACCCTTGTCTACGGTCAGTTCAACCTCGGCCTCGTAGGTTTCTCCGCCGAGACGGATGCGTGAAACCTTGCCGACCTTGACCCCGGCGATTTCCACCGAAGCCCCTTCCTTGAGTCCGGAGACCGAACTGAAGTTCGCCTTGACGGTGTAGTCGTTGCCGCCGAACAGGTCAACGTTGCCGAGCTTGACCGACAGCCAGGAAAAGCAGAGAAACCCCACCACCAGGAAGACCCCGACGGCAACTTCGACATTAAGCCGATTCATAAAGACCAGCCTCCTCTTTTGCACTCGAATATATGGGGCCCATGGTCTCCTCGACGTAGCGCCTGATCAGGGGATGATCGGACAGCTGAAACGCCTCGGGTGACATGACCCCCTGAATTTCACCTTCGGCCAGCAGGGCCACGTAATCGGCCAGCTTGAAAATCTTGGGGACGTCGTGACTAACGATCACTGCCGTGTAGTTGAGCTGGCTCTGGGTCTTGTGGAACAGCCGGTAAATTTCGTTGCTGCGACTGACATCGAGTCCGGTGGTCGGTTCGTCGAAAAACACCACTTTCGGATTGAGCACCAGGGCCCGGGCCAGTCCGACCCGCTTTTTCATGCCGCCGGAAAGCTGCGCCGGATACTTGTCGTCGGACTCGATCAGATCCATCATGTCGAGCTTTTCCCGAACCTTGGCGCGAATCTCGGTTTCCGTCAGCTTGGTGCGCTCGCGCAACGGCAGGGCGACGTTGTCGTACACCGTCATGGAGTCAAACAGGGCGGCATTCTGAAACAATACGCCGAATTCCATGCGGATCTGGTTCAGTTCTTTCTTGCTCGCCCGGACCAGGTCTTTGCCAAACACCTCAACCATCCCCCGGTCAGGCCGAACCAGGCCCAGCATGTGCTTGAGAATAACACTTTTGCCCTGGCCGCTGCCGCCGACAATGATCGTGGTTTTGCCCGCGGCGATCGACAGGTTGATATTGGCCAAAACTTTCTGGCGCCCAAAGGTTTTCTCGACGCCAGTCAGCTCGATGGCAGCTTGAATCGTTTTATCGCTTTGCACGGCTGCCCCCTAAAGCATGATGGCGCTGATGAGGTAGTCCCAGACCAGGACCGAAACCGAGGACAACACCACCGCGTCGGTCGTGGTGCGGCTGACCCCTTCGGCGCCGAAGCCCCCCGATTTTTCGAGATGAAGGAAAAAACCCTTGGCCGCGGCAATCCAGATGATCAGCAGTCCGAAAACCAGGGACTTGACGATCCCCATCTCGATATCCTGCCATTCGACGCTGGCATACATCCCCTGGAAGAAAGTGCCACCATTGACATCGAGCAGAACCACCCCGACCAGGTAACCGCCGAGGATGCCGATCACGTCGAAAATACAGGTCAAAAGCGGCACGGCAACGATGCCGGCCAAGAACTTCGGCGCCAGCAGGTATTTGTACGGATCGATGGCCATACACTCGAGGGCGTCGATCTGTTCCGAGTTGCGCATGATGCCGATCTCGGCGCAGATGGCCGAGCCGGCCCGGCCGACCACCATCAACGCGGTCAGCACCGGCCCCAGTTCACGGATCAGGCTGAGCGCCACCGCCGAGCCGAGCAGCCCCTCGGAACCGAACTTGCTCAGGGTGTAATATCCCTGCAAGCCGAGCACCATACCGGTAAAAGCCCCGGTAAAAAGGATGACGAACACCGAGCGAACCCCGATGAAATGGGCCTGACGGATGACCGGGAAAAGCGGATAAGGGGGTTTGATCAGGTTGAGCAGGCAGGAAAAGAGGAAAATCCCCATCCGGCCGCTCTGCTCCAGAAAGGACAGGCAACTGTCGCCAAGTTTTTCAAATGGTTTACTGAGTCCCAATATCCATCACCCTCCCTGCAGGCCCCTAAATGCAACCGCAACGATCTATTTGCAGCAAATCACAACATTATATCAAGGAAAGCCAAAGAATACCAAGGGGGATTATTAAAAATTTACTGCTCGAACAACCATCTAAAGCTCATCCGCCACTTCGATTCACTTGAAATAGTCCCGATTGCGGTTGCCCGCGTCCCAGCGCTGCAGCAACAGGGTGTAATTGCGGGTAGCCTTCAGTTCCAGCTGCAGCATTCGCTCGGCCAAGCGAAATTGCCCGGTACCGCGACCGAAATGCCTCTGTAGTTGCGGGAATATGCGGGAATAATTGGCA
>JAQYWA010000027.1 GCA_030145265.1 Desulfuromonas sp.
CCGGATGAAGCCGTTGCCCGGTCATGATGCCGCTTCACCGGGCGGCAGGCTGTCCGATTCCAGTCGGCCGTCCTTGAGCCGGATCACCCGGCGGGCCAGGGCGATCACCTGGGGGTCGTGGGAGCTGAACAGGAAGGTGGTCCCTTTCTCTTCATTGAGGCGGCGCATGAGTTTGAGCAGGTCTTCGCTGGTTTTCGAGTCGAGGTTAGCAGTCGGTTCGTCGGCCAGAATCACCCGCGGTTCGGCGGCCATGGCGCGGGCCACGGCGACCCGCTGCTGCTGGCCGCCGGACAGGTCGTTGGGCCGACGGTCTTCCAGCCCGCCGATACCGAGTTCGGCAAAGAGTTCTTCGATGCGGCGACGGCGCTGCACTTTGGGGACTTTCCGCAGCATCAGGGTAAACTCCGCGTTTTCCGCCGCGGACATTACCGGGATCAGGTTGTACGACTGGAAGATGAAGCCGATGTGCCGCAGCCGGAAGTCGGCCAGGGCCCGCACCGTGCGGCCGCCGACATCCCGGCCGTCGATGGCGATGGAACCCTCGGTCGGTTGGTCGAGGCAGCCGACCAGGTTGAGCAGGGTGGTCTTGCCGCTCCCCGAGGGGCCGGCAAAAACGGTGAATTCGCCGGCCTCGATACGCAGGGTCACATCATCGAGGGCGGTCACCTGCTGGTTGCCGAGAGGGTAGATTTTACTGACATTCTGCATCTGGATCAGGGGCATTGTCGCTCCATGTGTAAAGTCAGAACCAAGGTCAAGGGCGATCTCACGCCCGTTTGCTACCCCTCACTCAAGCCGCAAAGTCGCTAAGAAAGGCCAAGGCAAATCAACGGCTAATTGAAACACTGAGACGCAGAGACAAGCCAAGTCTGTTTTTTTGGGTAAATCCGTGTAATCCGTGTCCAAGGATCTTGGCCTGTTCTTACCGGCCGCTCTAATCAACGGCAAAGTCTTTTGGACACGGATCAAATCTGATTTTCACGGATCAGGCAAAAGCCCTTTTAAGGGCACGGCATGCCGTGCCCCTACAAATCGAAAACAACAACGGCTGATGACAACATATAAGAAAATAGGTTTCGTCCTCGGTTTTCTCTGCGTCTTTGCGCCTTTGCGTTAATCCCCATGTTGTGGTTTAAAGATCCTGCCACCGGGGGCTGTATTTGATTTTGTTTTTGTTTACCCGTGGCGCATCGCTTCAGCCGGGGCGATGCGGGCGGCCTTGATCGCGGGATAGACTGAGGCCAGCAGGCAGAGGGCGATAACGTAGATGCCCATCTGTAGCATCCAGGGGATATCCCAGGCGGCCCGCATCACCGGGTCGAAGACGACGCCGCCGAATTCCAGGGTTTCCGGGACCAGCTTGCGCAGGTCGATCCCGCGGCTGACCAGGTACCAGGTCGAGGCGCAGCCGAGCAGGGTTCCCAGTACCATGGAGCCCGTACCGAGGATCAGCGCCTCGGCCAGCACCATCAGCCGCAGTCGTCCCGGTGAGGCGCCGAGGGCGAGGATGACGCCGAATTCGCGGATGCGCTCCATTACCGACATCAGCAGAGTGTTGATCACGCCGATGGTGACGATCAGCAGGATGATGACGAAGATGAATTTCTGGCTGGCGTAGTCGAGGCGGATGGCGTCGGAGAGGTTCGGCATGGCGGCGGCCCAGCCGGTCGGGTGCAGCTCCGGCCGATCTGCCGTGAGCTGCCGGATTGCCGGCAGCAGGCGGGCTTCGTCGTCGGCCCGCTCGAGGATGATCGCCAGTTCGTGGATCTCGCCGGCGATGCCCGCCATGGCGGCGGCCCGCTCGCGGCCGACCATGACCATGCCGCTATCCACATCCTTGAGGCCGGTGCGCAGCACGCCCCGCACCCGCAGCAGTTCGCTGGCCAATTCGCCGCTGCGGTCCTGTACGGTGACCACGAACTTGCTCCCTTTCGAAATTTTCAGTTCTTTCAGCAGCCGCTCTCCGACCAGCGCATCGCGCCCGGCCAGGGCGCGGATATTCTGCTCGGCCGGCAGGTTTTTCCAGAATGGGTTGACGGTGGCCTCGGCTAGCGGATCGACCCCCAGCAAGAGAATCCCCCGGCTCTCCCGGCTCGACTGGGCCAGCCCCGGCAGGTAGACCCGCGGCAGCGCCTGGCGCACCCCGGACAGTCCGGCAACCTGCTCGCTAAGCCCCGCTTCGGCGAAGCTCAGCTTTTCGTCGCGACTTTTCACGTAATCGCCGCGATAGACGGCGATGTGTCCCGAGCCGGCCCGCACCCCGCTGTCAACCATCTGGGCGTAGACGCCGAAGGAGAGATTGTGAAAGGTCTGCAGCAGAAAGAGGCTGAAGCCCATCGCCGTCAGGGTGATGAGGGTGCGGCGGCGGTTGCGCCAGAGGTTTTTCCAGGCCAGCTTCAGGGTTTCCATGTCAGTCCTCTATTCTTCGCGGATCGCTTCGATCGGCTGCAGGCGCGCCGCCCGCCGGGCCGGAAAATAGCCGGCGACCAGCGAGACCAGCAGCAGGGCAACGGCCGGGACGGCCACGTTGTCCGCCTCGAACGTGGCAGTGAGCCGTGGCAGAATGGTGCCGCCGGCATAGGTGACTGCCGACAGGTACGGGCTCAGATCGACGCCGACCCGCGCCATGTACAGGGTCATGGCCAGCCCGGCCGCTACTCCGAGCGCAATCGATACCACCCCCATAGCCAGGGTTTCCAGCAGGACCAGGGCCTGCACCGAGCGCGGCTTCATCCCCATCGCCATGAGGATGCCGAACTCGCGGGTTCGCTCCATCACCGACATGAAGATGGTGTTGAGAATCCCCAGCCCGGTGGCAGCGTAGAGGATGGCGACCAGAATAAGCCGCGACACATTGTAGCTGGCGATGACCTCCTGCATCTCCGGCAGCAGCTGACCCCAGGTTCGGATTTCCAGCCCGTCGGCAAGCTCCGGCTGCAGCCGGGCCGCCAGCTCGTCGGCCCGCATCGGCTCGTGGATGGTAATCGCCAGTTCATGGATGCGTCCCGGTAGCACGCAGAGCTTCTGCAGCCAGGGGAGGTTGACCAGGATCAGGACGTTGTCGCGGTTGCCGGCGCCGGTTTCGAAAATGCCGGAGACTCTCAGCAGATCGTTACCGATGGAGCCGTCGGCGGCCTGGGTGAGAAAGACCAGTTCGTCTCCCGGAGCCACCCCGAGCTTTTTTGCCAGCCCGGCGCCGATCAGGGCGCCTGCGGCCTCTGATGCCGCGAGATAACTCCCGGCGACCAGCTGGCGGCTGAAACTGGTGACCCGCTCTTCCTGTTCCGGCTGCACGCCGAGCAGTTCGGCCGGGTAGGTGCTGTCGGCATGGGCGACCAGGCCGAACGCGCGCAGCCGGGGGGAGCCCCCGCGCACTTCCGGCAGGCTGCGCAGGCGCTCGGCCAGGCTGTCATCGGCATCCATGTTGGCGAACATGTCGCGGTCGTCCTGGTAGTCCTGCGCCGAAATCACCAGGTGCCCGTAGTACTGCTCGGTGGCCGAGGCCAGCATGTCGGCGAACATCCCGGAAAAGACCCCAAGGGCCAGGATCAGCAGCGCCGACGAAACCACCATGGCCGAAAGGGTCAGCAGGGTGCGGCGGCTGTTGCGCCAGAGATTGCGGAAGGCGAGAGAAATCAGCACGGTCAGCGGGCCTTCAGGGTGCGCAGGGAGAAGAAATTCGGCGCCAGCGGAGTGTCGAACTCGATGTTCTGGTAGTGCATTACCGTCCACTCCGCCGGCTTATCGAGGGGGCGCACGGTCATGCGCAGTGGCAGGGCTCGCCCTGACACGGTCTGTATGTCGTCGAAGACGATCTCCCGCACCAGCTCCATCTCTTCGTCAAAATACTCCACCCGCAGCGGCAAAAGTCGTTCCTTTTCGATTTCGTAGACCAGTTTGCCCCAGACCACCGCAGCGTCTGGTTTCGGCAGGCATTCGATGCGCCAGATGGTTTCCGTCTCCTCCAGCAGGGCAAAGGTGTAGTCCTGGTCGACCTCGCTTCCCTTGACCAGGTCATCGTTAGTGATGTGGCTGCCCATCCACGAGCCGCCCATCATCGACGGTGGCACCTTGATCACCCGGTCGACCTTGGGCAGGTAGTTCCAGACTTCCTTCTCCACCTTCAGAGTGCTGACGCCGCGCTCCTTGGCCGGCTCGAGAATGCGGGTCAGAAAGTGATCCCGCTCCAGCGACCAGGATTCCATTTCCAGCGAACGCTGCCAGTTTTCAGTAGCGACTTCCATGCGGACCATCGCGTGGGACGAGTGGCCGCTGTACTGGATTTCCACCTGGCGGATCAGCTCCTGCAGGTCGAGGGGGGCAGCGAAGGTCGATGGACAGAAGATGACGCATGCCCATGCCCAGAAAAGAACAAGTTTATTCATGTCGGTCCCTTCAATGAGAAATGTCGCCATTAATTATACCCGGTTTCAGCGATAAGGCAGGGAAGGGCGATGATTGGTGGGGTTTGTATGTATAATATTAGAAATGTGATATAAAACATTAGATGATCCGGTTCCGGATCGATTTTCGGAGCGGGCCATTCTATTCATTTCTCGGGAGGGTTTGCATGAATTATCCCGTCTGGTATCTGCCGGAGATCGGCGGCAGTACGCTGATTGCGTTGATCGCCATCGTCCATGTTTTCGTTTCCCACTTTGCCGTCGGCGGCGGGCTCTACCTGGTGCTGGCCGAGCGCAAGGGGGTGCGCGAGCAGAATCCCGCCGTCCTCGCCTTTACCCGCGGCCACAGCAAGTTCTTTCTGCTGGTGACCATGGTCTTCGGCGGGCTGACGGGGGTGGGCATCTGGTTCATTATCTCGCTGGTGCAGCCGGCCGGCACTTCGCTGCTGATTCACAACTTCGTCTTTGGCTGGGCCACCGAGTGGGTCTTTTTTCTGGTCGAGATCGTCGCCCTGTTTATCTATTTCTACACCTTCGACCGTATGGAACGGCGCACCCACCTGATCATCGGCTGGATCTATTTTATCGCCGCCTGGTTCAGCCTCTTTCTCATCAACG
This sequence comes from Desulfuromonas sp., assembly GCA_030145265.1. Lineage (GTDB taxonomy): Bacteria > Desulfobacterota > Desulfuromonadia > Desulfuromonadales > Trichloromonadaceae > Trichloromonas. The sequence continues at coordinate 5,022 of JAQYWA010000027.1, forward strand.
GCATCATCGATTTCATGCTGACCCCGGGGGGATGGCTTGAAACCGGCAATTTCTGGGACGGCTTCTTCAACCCGACTTTCTGGCCGTCGCTGGTATTCAGAACCTTTGTTGCCGTGATGATGGCGGGCTTGTACGCCTACGTGACCTGCGCCTGGCAGCAGAATAAGGATCTGAAGCTCGCCATGACCCGGTTCTCGGGCAAGTGGGTGCTGATCGCCCTGGCCGGGGCCGTGCCGTCGGGATTCTGGTACCTCTCTCAATTGCCGCTGCCGGCCAGAAGTCTGGTGAATGGCGCTTCGCCGACTATCGGCCGGGCCCTCGACTGGGGCCTGTACGCGGTAATTGGCATCCTGCTGATCAGCCTGATCTTCACCATTATCATGCCGGCGCTGCACAACCGGTTTATTGCCTTTGCGGTGCTGGCCTGCGGCCTGTTGTTTATCGGCTCTTTCGAATGGACCCGCGAGGCTGCCCGGCGCCCGTTTGTTGTCAACGAAGTGATGTATTCCAACGGTATTCGCAAGGGCGAGATCGACGAGATTAACCGACAGGGTTTTCTCGCCTCGGCCCGCTGGGCGCGGATGCGGGAGTTCCACGAAGAAAGTCTGCTGGAAACCGGCCAGGATTTGTTCAAGCACCAGTGCCACGCCTGCCACACGGTCGGCGGCTTCAACAACGATATCATTGCGCGCACGGCGAACTTCAGCTATCCGGCGCTGCTGAGCTACCTGGAAACCATCCACCAGCGCCGTTATTTCATGCCCCCCTTCGTCGGCAGTCCGGATGAAATGCGGGCGTTGGCGACCTGGATTATCGCTGGATTGCACGGTAAGCCGGGCGAGGCTGCGGCCACACCGGTTGCAACTGATGGTGGGGAAGGGCCGGGGGCGCGGCTGTTTCAGAACAACTGCATCTTCTGCCATGAGGCGGGCTTGGTCAAAGCCAAGACTGCCGGCTGGAACGTTGAGCGGGTTCGCTCGGCCCTCGACCAACTGAGCGCCCTGAACCCGGCCATGCCCGATTATGCCGGATCGGCAGCGGAAAAAGACCGGCTGGCCGCCTACATCGTTTCGCTCAATGCCGCCGGGTCGACCGTCCCGGCGATGGCAGAGGATCCCGGAGAAACGGTCTTCGAGACCCACTGCGCCATGTGTCACAGCCTGGTCGAAGGCTACAACCCGCTGCTGCCGAAAGTCTCCGGCTGGAGCCGGGACCGTATCCGCACGGCCCTCGACATGCTGGAGAAGCTGCAGCCGGCCATGCCGCCGCTCTTGGCTTCGGACAAAGAAAAGGCTGATTTGGCGGCGTTCCTCTACGAAAAAGCCCAGGGAGGTCAACCATGAATCCGCTTATTCCGACTCCCGACACCATCCCGGTCGCCTGGGGCTGGTTTGAGTTCCTGCTTCTGCTGACCCTCCCTTTGCACCTGGTCTGCATGAACATGCTGCTCGGCTTTTCCGGGGTCAGCCTGTTTGCCCGCTTGCGCGGCGACGAAACCTCGCGCCGGTTGGCCTTCGAGCTGGCCCGGGTGCTCCCCTTTCTGGTCGCCTTTACCGTTAATTTCGGGGTCGCCCCGCTGCTGTTCAACCAGGTACTCTACGGCCAGTTCCTCTACGTCAGCTCGATCCTGATGGCGGCCTTCTGGCTGGCGGTGATCCCGCTGCTGATCTTCGCCTACTATGCCATCTACCTGTACGATTTCCGCTTCCGCTCGCTGGGGCGGGCCGGGGCGGTCTTTATCGGCCTGGCGCTCGTCGCCATATTGCTGATCGCCTTTGTTTTCACCAACAATATGTCGCTGGCTCTCGATCCGGCGCGTTGGGTCGCCTATTTCCGCAACGCTTCGGGTACGCTGCTCAACATTGGCGACCCGACCCTGTTCCCCCGCTACTTGCATTTCGTGGTCGGCGGCTTTGCCGTTGGCGGGCTGGCCGTAGCAGTGTTTGCCCGTTTCTGGCGCCAGCGCGATCCCCAGGTCGCCGAGCTGGCGAATCGCATCGGGATGCAGACTTTCACCTACCTGACCATGGTCCAGGTCCTGCTGGGGATGTGGTTTCTCATGGCGCTGCCCCGGGAAATCATGCTGATTTTCATGGGCCGCAACCTGCTGGCCACCGCCGTATTCGTCGTCGCCCTGCTCCTGTCGATGAGCGTGCTCGTTACCGGCCTGCGGCGACAGGTCGTGTTGACGGCCGGGCTGGCTTTTGTCCTGGTCTTTCTCATGGCCGTCATGCGCGACCTGGCCCGCATCGCCTATCACGCCCCCTTCTTTCGCGCCGAATCCCTCCAGGTGCTACCCCAGTATTCGCCAATGGTCATGTTTTTCGTAACCCTGGCGGCCGGGTCGGTCTGCATCGTCTGGATGATCCGGCAGGTACTGAGGTCGTTGAAGAAAGCTTGATATGGTCTGCAGGCCGGAGCTTGTGCCATGGATGTCAGTTGGTGGTTGCTTGATCTTTGCTCTCCCTGGTGGTAAAAAGCCTGCATATTACTTGGATCTTTTGATTATTCCTGATTAGAACTGATCTTCCGCTGATTCCTCTCCCCTAGGAACCTGTCGGACTTCACATGAACCGACTGCAAAATCGACTGATTGGTCCATATTTCCGATGATTTTCGACAAATAGCCCTGCTATTCGCTCTCAAATCTTCGAAAACCTGGTCTCAACCATCCGATTTTTCGCTTCGGCCCGTCAAGTCCGACAGCCTCCTAGGGAGCGGGAAATCTTTTCGCAATAGCGAAGGATGGATGCTAATCGGGTAATTCTTTCGTATGGTACCCAGTGAATATCGGTAGACGCAGCCTGAAAACCAAAATGGCCCTGGCGGTTTCTTCCGTCGATGCTGCTTGACCTTGTCGCCCCTCTGGATTAAAGTCTCTTCCCATCGAAAAAAATCACGATTCCACAGGAGTTTATGCATATGAGCACGATCGAGCTGCCCGCTGAAAAACAGGTCGGGCATTTGAAGTTGCTGCGCGAGCCGCGGCGTATTACCGCCAAGGAATTCAACGTGCTGTCTGCTAGCGAACGTCTCGATATCATTCGCCGGGTCACTGGCCGCCAGAAATACAACCTGCTGATCGAGGCGGACGATGCCGAAGCGCTGGTGCAGCGGATGGCCGCGCAGGAGGTCTACCTGCTGATCAAGGAGCTGGGCGATGATGATGCCACTGAGCTGGTGCCGATGACCAGCACCGCTCAGTTCACCACTTTTCTCGATCTTGATTGCTGGAAGGGGGACGTCTTCGACGGAGCCGTCGCGCTGAACTGGCTGACCCTGCTGTTTGAAGGCGGCGAGGCCAAGCTCATGCAGGCCTTTCGCGAGCTCGATATCGAACTGCTGGTGCTGATGATCAAGAAGCAGATCAACGTGCTGGCCGGTCCGGAGGACATCGACGACGATGACGTGCGCGCCGAGGCGGTGCATCGCGACGGCGGCTACGAGATCGAATACCGTGACGGCGAGAACGCCAAGCTGGTTGGCGCGGTGCTTAATCTCCTGTTAGGCGCCGACGTTGAATTCTACCTGCACCTGATGGAGTCGGTTCGCTGGGAGCAGGAATCGATGCTCGAAGAAGAGGTCTACCGGTTCCGCCGCGGACGGCTGCAGGACCGGGGCTTTCCCGACCCCTTCGAGTCCCTCTCGGTTTACTCATGGCTCAATCCGGCCGACTTCGTTCCCGAACAGTACCGCAAGGCCGGTATCCAGCCGGGCGAAAGTGTCGAGCCGCCGGGATTCTATCTTACCGCCGCCCGCCCGAAGGACCTGCTCGCCGAGGTGCTGTCCGGCGGCATTCGCGTAGAAGTTGCCTGGGAACTGACCTACCTGGTCAATAAGGTGGTCACCGCCGACCGGATCGATGTCGGCGATCCGCTGCAGATGCAAGGCGTGACGGAAGACGTTTACCGCTACCTGAACCTGGCGCTGGAACATCTCAGCGGCGGCGATCTGCAGAAGGCGTCCGGACTGTTCGACGGAGTTTATCTTGAAAGACTGTTTCAGCTCGGGTTCAGCCTCACCCTCGAGCTTAAGCAGCGGGCGGAAAAGGTGCGGGTTTCCCCGATCGGGCCCTATCTCGACGGGCCCTTTCGCGCCATGGTCGACGCCCTGGTCGGCAAGAAACCCCGTTTTTTCGAAGGACTCTCCGAACAAAATCGGGGAGGCGAGCGTCCCTTCGCCAACCTGCGCGATCTGCGCCTGGCCGATGAATGGCTGGAGCGGCTCGAAGTGCAGGTGTGCCTGTTCGACGGGCGTCTCGGTTTCGAACTGACGGCGCCGCAGGATCTCGACCTCTCCGGCTGTGTTCCCGACAGCGCCGAGGATCTGACCCTGTCCGATTATTTTCTCACCGCCCTGGGCAACCGGATTCTCGGTCGCGAGTTTCTGCCGGCGCCGATTGCCCAGTCGGAGCTGGCCGATTTGCATGGGCGGGTCAGCCGTGACGGCAAGCTGGCCGCCGACCTGCGGTGGGAAACGGTGCAGTGGCTCGAGAAGGTTACGGCCGGAGCCGGCGCCTTCGGTTCCTATTGTCTTGATCTCTGGGAAGAGGAATTCTGTCAGTTGGCGGTCGGGGATATCGATACCCGCTACGGTTGCGGGTTGATCGTGCGGGGCTGATTTTGCCTTGGTCATCGGGGCACGGTATAATGATAAACAGCTCAGGGAGGTGCCCATCATGAGACGTTTTCTGCTTGTACTGACCCTGTTGCTGGCCCCGGTTCTAGCCGGGGCGGCGGCAACCGAAGGGAGTTCGGCGATGACTGAAACCCAGACCCAGTACGAAACAGCGACTTTTGCCGGGGGGTGTTTCTGGTGCATGGAACCCCCCTTTGAAAAACTCGACGGGGTGATCTCGGTCACCTCGGGGTACACCGGCGGGCCCCAGGAAAACCCCAGCTACGCCGACGTTTCCGCCGGCTTTACCCACCATCTCGAAGCCATCCAGGTTCTGTTCGATCCGGCTAAGATCAGCTACGCCCAGCTGCTCGATGTCTTTTGGCGCAACATCGACCCGACCGATCCGGATGGTCAGTTCGTTGATGAGGGCGCGCAGTACCGCACCGCGATTTTCTATCACGACGAAAAGCAGCGGGAACTGGCCGAGGTTTCGAAGCAGCAGTTGGCCGCCTCGGGCCCTTTCGACGGACCGATCGTCACCGAAATCCGGCCGGCGAAGCCATTTTATCCCGCCGAGGAATATCACCAGGATTATTACAAGAAAAGCCCCATCCGCTACAAATTCTACCGATTCAACTCGGGCCGGGATCGTTATATCGACAACGTCTGGGGGAAGGATCGGAAGTCGGGCAAGCAGGGGAGGGTTTTACCGCAGGGTAAGAATTGACAGGAGGCTGGCGCTTCTGTATACAAAGAGATCAGTTTGTTCATGACCTTTTGTAGCAGGCCAAGGCAGTTTTGGCGATGCGGACCTCAACCCCCATCCATACCATGAGCTGACACCTATGCCCAGATCGAGAGAAGCCGCTCAAGCCAACCTGGAAAACCTGTACCGGATTTTCACCGTTCCGGAAGCCCCCGATTCCACTCTCGGCAGCATCGACCAGGCCATCACCGGCAATGTCGCTGACTTTCTGCAGAAACATGTGGTCGCCCTGGAGCGCAAGCTCAGCGAAATCGAAGGTGATTTCACCAATTCCCAAATCCCCGAAGAACCGACCTTTGTCTCCGATTACTCCGAGTTTTTGAAAGAGAAGCTGGTCGCCCAGTCTGTCCACACCGCCTCACCGAGGTTCATCGGTCATATGACCTCGGCGGTTCCCAACTTCATGCTGCCGCTGTCGCGAATCATGATCGCTCTCAACCAGAACCTGGTCAAGGTCGAGACGTCTAAAGCCTTTACCCCGATGGAACGGCAGGTCCTCGCCATGCTTCACCGCCTGGTGTACAACCGCGACGACGGTTTTTACAACCAATGGATTCACGACAGCCAGCATGCCCTGGGAGCCTTCTGTTCCGGAGGGACGGTCGCCAATATCACCGCCCTCTGGGCCGCCCGCAACCGCCTCTGCGGGCCTTCCGGTGATTTCCGGGGGATCGCCAGGGAAGGTCTGCTCAAGGCGCTGAAGCATCTCGATTGTAACGGGCTGGCGGTGATGGTTTCGCGCCGGGGCCATTACTCTCTCGGCAAAGTGGTCGATCTGCTGGGGATCGGGCGCGACAACCTGATCACCGTCGAAACCGACGAAAACAACCGGATCAACATGCCGCGCCTGCGCGAACATTGTCGCCGCCTGAGTGGTGAAGGGATTCGCATCCTGGGGCTGATAGGGATCGCCGGCACCACCGAAACCGGCAATGTCGATCCGCTCGAAGCGATGGCCGACCTGGCCGCGGAGCAGCAGTGTCACTTTCACGTGGACGCCGCCTGGGGCGGCCCGACCCTTTTTTCCAAAACCTATCGAAATCTGCTGCGCGGCATCGAACGGGCCGATTCGGTGACCATCGATGCTCACAAGCAGCTCTATGTGCCGATGGGGGCGGGCATGGTGGTGTTCAAGGATCCCGCCACTCTGGCCTCGATCGAGCACCACGCCGCCTACATCATCCGCCGCGGCTCCAAAGACCTGGGAAGTCACACCCTGGAGGGGTCGCGCCCCGGCATGGCGATGCTGGTGCACGCCGGCTTTTCGATCATCGGCCGCAAGGGGTACGAGCTGCTGATGGACCTGGGGATCGAGAAGGCCCGCTGTTTTGCCGCGCGGATCAACGCCCACCCCGATTTCGAGCTGATCTCCGCCCCCGAACTCAACATCCTGACCTACCGCTACAACCCGGCCTGGCTGCAGGCCGCCATGGAGCATGCCGATGAGGCGCTGCTCAGCCGTTTTAACTCCGAGCTGGATCGGATCACCGAAGTCATCCAGAAGCGCCAGCGTGCCGCCGGCATATCATTCGTCTCCCGCACCCGGCTCACCCCGAAACGCTACCGGGGCGACACCATCACCGTCTTCCGTGCGGTGCTGGCCAACCCGCTGACCAC
>JAQYWA010000395.1 GCA_030145265.1 Desulfuromonas sp.
CGGCGCATAGAGGGGGCCAGTGAGGCCGACATGAGCAGGTGGCGCAGGTTGACCACGAACGTAGTCGCGATAATCGACAACGGCGCCGCCCCCGAGGCGAAGAGGCCGACGGCGATCAACTGAGCGGAGCCCGCAAAGACGATGACCGACATCAACAGCGCGTTGACTATCGACAGTCCGGCCTTGTCGGCGAGCACCCCGTAGGCAAAGCCGATCGGCAGGTAGCCGATGATGATGGGGGAGGCCTGCTTCAGCGCCTCGCTCAGGGTCCCGCCGGCTGCATTCTTTTGTGGGATCTGGATGTTCTCCAAAAGCTACTCCGGTTAAACTCAAACCCGCGAGACTTTGCCCGGCCTCGTGAGGCGGTTGTCTGTTCGCGGAGATAATACCCATTTGTAACGATTCAGCATAGTGCCAAAAACATCCGACAATGCAACGACTGTTGCGGCCTCTATGCCGTTTTTAACCAAAACCGGACTTGCCGCCAACGGCGAGTCGTTTCTTCAGCACCAGGACGTCGTGACGGAGAGGATTCTGCGAGCGAAAAAAGCTGGTCGGCCCCGGAAAGAAAAGTAGGCATAATATCCCCGGATTTGTTACTATGTCTTTGGATTATAAGCTGAAAGTGTGGTAGTAGATGGGCCCGGCTTAAAGTTGCCGAGGCCTGCTCTCTCATCAACCGCGCTCTCTAACATTTCATAGAAACAGGTGCTATGTCCTTAAATATTCCAGACGATACAATGGATTCATGGGAATTAGTCGATACGGCACAGATTCCCGGTGGCGGTGGCGAACTTCAACTCTACCAGCGCGATGCGGAATTCTCCATCAGCATCAAGGACAGTGGTGTCCTTATGAACACCTGGGCTCATCAGTCCGAGGATGCGCTGGCTGAACTTGCGTGCAAGAAAGTTGCGGGGCGTTCCCGGCCTCGGGTACTGATTGGCGGCCTCGGCATGGGCTTTACGCTGGCCGCGGCACTGCACCATCTCGGGGCAGATGCGGAGGTGGTGGTGGCCGAACTGGTGCCGACCGTGGTGGCGTGGAACCGAGGCGTTCTTGGGGAGTTTGCGGGCCATCCGCTGCAGGATGAACGGACTGTGGTGCGCGAGGGCGATGTCGCCAAGGTCCTGCGCGAGGAACGGAAGGCTTATGATGCGATCATGCTCGATGTCGATAATGGGCCCAAGGGGTTGACCCGCAAAAAAAATGATTGGCTATACACGACGGATGGTCTGACTGCGTGCTACGAGGCGCTGCGCCCTGAGGGGACGCTCGCCGTGTGGTCGGCTGGATCATCCCGCAATTTCACGGAACGTCTGCGTAAGATAGGTTTCAAGGTGAAGAACCCCAAGGTGCGGGAGCACGCGAATGAAGGCGATCTTCATACGATCTGGCTCGCTGAACGTGGCCCTTGATTAACTTTTTGGGCGACAAAGAAATAGATTACTGTCATAGATTATCAAGAACGTTCTCAGCCGACGAGCCAATCCTGTCGCCGGAGGCAACGCCTTGCTGAAGACGTTTTTCTGGAGGGAATGGGGGCCCCAAGATATCCCCGATGGGTTGAGGTGGGTGACAGCCTGCGGTTAATCCTGCTCTCTGGCTAGGTGTCCTGTCACCCTTTGTTGCTCTGGTAGAGTTGTTTTGACGAAACATGTTCGCTCGCTGCACATCATCGTAGGCGTTTCTTGCGATGGTGAAAACCCGCCGCTGATTGAAGGCGGTCAGGGAGCGGTAGTAGGTCAGAAGTTCCTGCTCGTGCTCGGACAGGCCTTCGGTTTTTGTGGTGTGGTCGTTCATATGACTCTCTCCCGATAAAAGAGGGTGCGCCCGCAGACGAGGGGCGGTGTTTGTGTATCTCTTTTTATGAGCATAAACTATGCCCTCGGGGGGAACTTATTGTTATCAGATGGTTAGGTCGGTGCTGTGGGGAGTGGGAGCCTGAAGCAGGGTTCTCTCATGGATATTTCGTCGCCCCACGGCAACAGTCCCTTGGCTGAGGGACGGTAACCGATTGAAATAGAGACTGATTCACCTGTCGCCAATTGGCGGCAATGAAAAGGTTCAGGACAAAAGGGGGCAGAATGATGCGGTTTTTTCTTTTGGCGGTTCTGCTCAGCCTGCTGATCGGGTGTGCCCCGGTTCGGCAGCAGAAATTTCACACCACAGCCTATTGCGACTGTTCGTCCTGCTGTTCGTGGTCGCGGGATTTTCCCGATTTCTGGAACCGGCATTTCAATGCGGGGCCGAACAAGGGGGACGTCTATA
>JAQYWA010000028.1 GCA_030145265.1 Desulfuromonas sp.
GGGATCACACAGTAGGAGCAGTGGTTGGCGCAGCCCTCGGCGATCTTAACGTAGGTCGAGTAGAAGGGGGACGACTTGACCCGCGGTGTGGTGTGGTCATAGAGGAATTCAGGCAGGCCGATCGCCTCGGTCTGTCCCGATTTTCCCATTTGGGCATCGAGCAGCTCGACGATGCGCGGAGCATCGGCGGTTCCCATAAACAGGTCGACCTCGGGAAGTTCGTCGGCCAGCTTTTCCCGGTAGCGCTGGGGAAGGCAACCGCTCACCACCAGCAGCCGGCAACGGCCGTTCTTCTTGTAGTCGGCCACCTCGAGAATAGTGTCGACCGACTCTTCCTGGGCATCCTTGATAAAGGAGCAGGTGTTGACGATGATGATATCGGCCTGCGCCTCGTCGGTGACGATACTGAAACGGTCGGTCGGCAGGTGGCCGAGCATGACCTCGGCATCAACCAGGTTTTTCGGACAGCCGAGGCTGACCAGGCTTACATTCAGCTTGCTCAAGGGGATTTCCTTTGAAAATCAGGCAAAAGGCAAAAGCAAAAGGCAAAAGGTAAAAGGAAGACCCTTTTATCCTTGAGCCTTTGGCCTCGTGCCTGAGACGTTACGATCTCATGTTGATAAACTGTAGCTCGATGCCGAAATCCTTGCCCTTAACGGCCTGGATGATCTCCTGCAGATCGTCGATTTTTTTAGCGGAAACCCGCACCTGGTCTTCCATGATCTGGGCCTGGACCTTGAGCTTGGTATCCTTGATGAACTTGACGATGGCCTTCCCTTTTTCGGTGGTAACCCCCTGAACGATGGCGACTCGCTGGCGCATCCCCCCGCCCGAAGCCGGTTCTTTCTTGCCGAAATCGAGGCACTTGGGCGACACGTTGCGGCGCACCAGCTTTCCTTTGAGCACGTCGATCACCGCGTCGAGCTTGTAATCGTCGGCGCCGAGGATCGAGATGGCGTCGTTTTCGAGGTTGATCTCGTTGTGGGTTCCCTTGAAATCGTAGCGCTGGTCGATCTCTTTGCGCGCCTGGTTGACAGCGTTGTCGATCTCCTGCATGTCCACCTTAGAGACAATATCAAAACTGGGCATGACTTTTTCTCCCTATATTTTATTCTCGGCTGGCCCCGAAGAACCTCACCGAATCAGTGGCTTATAACACAACGGCGCCCCGGATGCAAAACCTGAATCCGGGGCGGCCAGGGGTTTGTCTCGGCCGGCGCAGGTCAGAAGCCCATGCCGGTGCCGGAGGGACGAATCACTTCGACGCCGGCCGGCAGCATGAAGCGGAAAAGGCTGTCGGGGATGCCGCGGTTAACCCTGACCCCGCTGAACTCGATAATGGTCGTATTGCCGCTGGGGTCGAACACCGTGCTCGACAGCAGCGGAAAAACGTCGCCGAAAGGGTCTGGTTGGCCGCTCGGGATCACCGAATCGCGGTTGACCACCAGCAGCAGGCGCTGGATCATCGGCGATGCGCGGCGCGGGCGCAGGTCGAGAACGTAGTTCCCCTCGATATCCTGGTTCGGCTCGGCCCAGCTGATGAGAAAATCACGGGACAGGTTGCCGAGCCCGGTGAGAAAAGTGACCGGGTCATCGGGACGGGACTGAGCCGCCAGTTCGATATCCGACTGGATCACCTGGCGGTTCTCCGGCAGGTAGACCCAGATCGTTTCGCCATCGGAGACGATCTCCTGGGTGGTCGGCTGGTCGTACTCCCAGCGGAACAGCGCCTTCGGCACCCGGTCGCCACGGTTATGATCAAATTTCACCATGACCCGGCCGCGGCCGCGTTGGATACGATCAAGGGAGGCGATACGCGATTCCTGGAAAAATTCGGCTTCGAAATCACTGATCGCAATATCGTCGTCGGCATCGGCTTTGAACGGGTCTTCGATGGCCCGAATAACCTGGCTCATGCCGATGGATTCGCCGCGAGCCAGGGCCAGGGCGGGAAATGAAAGGAGCAGACACAGGGCCAGGACAAGGAAACGCTTCATGAATATCCTCCAGATAGGACGTGGTTCAGATAGTGAGTTCGCCGACCCGCAGCGAGCGCACCCGCAACAGCCCGGTGGCAAGGTCTAATTCGATGGTCCGGCCGTAATTGCCGCCGACATCTTCAGCCACCAGCGGGATACCGATCTGCGCCAGCACCTGGCGACCCATGCTGATATTGCGGGCACCGACCCCGTCATCAGCCCCCGGATTCAGGGATTCGAACATGTTGGCACCGCCGGCGAGCTTGGCGGTCAAATACTGAAGATCGGAACCCGCGGCCAGCAATTCGTCGACCATCAGGCGGATCGCCCCTTCGACATGCTTGGCCGGCCGGCTTTCCTTTCCCCCGGGCCGGGCTCCCGGAAGCAGGGTATGGGCCAACCCGCCGAGTTGCAGCCGGGCATCGTACAGCACGATGCCGAGGCACGAACCCAGCCCGTAAGATACCAGAATTTCGGGGGCACGGGCCACCTGGAAGTCAGAGATGCCAACCCGCAGTTTATCCGCCATGGCCGCATCTCCCGGCTTCGAGGAGCACGTCCAAAGTGCGCGGATCGGGCAGGATCATGAAGTGGCCGCGAATCACCTCGTCGGATGGCGACTGGCCGTGAAATTCGGTCTCCACCATGAGCGCCAGATCGCCCTCCTGGCTCAGTTCGATCAGCACGTTGTCAACCACAGCCCCGGCCATGTCGTAGGCCAACAGGGGGATCGACGGAAACAGAGTCATGTGCAGCAGGCCGCCGAGTGCCGACAGGTAAGCCGAGGCCAGGATGTTGCCAAGCTCCTTGAGAGCCGAAGCACTCAACTCATCGAACATCAGCCCCTTAGGCTTCTGGCCGACCAGCCGCACCAGCAGCTGCTGGACGCTTTCCCGCGGGAAGATGAGCAGGATGGTGCCGCGAGCGTCACCGAAGATCTGCATGGTGATACCCACCACCACCTCTTCAGGCCCGCCGACCAAATCGGGCATTTCGGCTATTTCGGCAATGGTAATGCGCGGCACCCTCAGGTGAACGGTTTGGCCGATCAACTGGGACAGGGCGGTGGCGGCATGGCCCATACCGATATTACTGATTTCCTTGAGGGCATCGAGCTGTCCGTCGCTCAGCTGCACCAGGGTCATGGGTTACCTCCTGCTGACCGGAGCTTGCTGCCGGCGGCCTGTTCTTCCAGAAGAGTCTGGGGATCGATGATAAATACGATGCTGCCGTCACCCAGGGTCGTTGCCCCGCTGATCCCGGCCAGGCGATCGAGGGGAAAGGACAGCGATTTGACAAAGACCTCGCGCTGACCGACCAGGCGATCGACCACCAGGCCGACCTTGCGCCCGCGCACCTCGCTGATGACCGCCGGGATCGATCCAGACATCGGCCGGTGGGGGAGCTGCAGAATTTTGCGTACCGACAGCAGCGGCACCAATTCGTCGCCAAGCCGGACCACCTTCTGCCGCCCCGACGAGCGGATTTCCTCGCGGGTCACCTCGAGGGTCCGCAACACCCGGGTCAGTGGGATGGCGACGGTTTTCCCCTCGCATTCCACCAGCAGCACCTGGATGATCGCCACCGACAGCGGCAGGTAGAGTTGAATTCGGGTTCCCGCGCCAGCCGCCGAAATGATCTGCAGGGTTCCGCCGAGCTGCTCGACCACCGATTTGACCACGTCCATGCCGACCCCCCGGCCCGAGGTTTCGGTCACTTCGGCGGCGGTGGAAAACCCGGGCACGCAGATCAGCTGGAACAGGTCACGATCGGCCGTCGACCGGGCCTGGGCCGGCGACAGCAGGCCGCGTTCAACAGCCTTGCGGCGGATCGCCTCCGGGTCGAGACCCAGCCCGTTGTCACGCACCTCGATGAGCACCAGGTCTTTCTCCCGGGACGCGCTCACCACCAGTTCGCCGGCCGCTTCAATGCCGTGGTCGATAGCGTTGCGCACCATGTGCATCAGAGGATCGGCCAGGGCCTCAAGGATCGCCCGGTCCATCTCGACCTCTTCGCCCTCGATATGCAGACTGACGCTTTTGCCGGTCTTGCGCTCGAGGTCGCGTACCTGCCGGGGAAGCCGACCGGTAATGCTGGCCACCGGCATCATGCGGACCTGCAGCACCTGGTGATGGAGGTCGGTGATCAGCCGGGTCAGCTGGTCGAGACCGAGCTTCAGGTCCTGAACACGATTTTCGGCGAAAGCGGCCTGCAGCATGTAGCGGTTGGAGATCAGTTCTCCAGCCAGGTTGATGAATTGATCGAGCAGCCCGGTGCGAACCCGCACGGTCCGCTCGCGAGCGTCCCGCCGCACCGGCTGGGGACGTTCGACAACGCAGGAAACCCGGGCCACGTCGGGCATAGCCAGCAACCGCTCCTTGACCGTTGCAGCCGGTCGAGACGTTTTCAGGCGCAGCTCCAGCCGCTGTACCGCCCCCCCCTGCAGCAGCTCCTGCTCGTCGGGAACGCTGTTCAGCAGACGGCCCTGGCCGGCCAGGTCGCGGACCATCAGCAGCGCCCTGGCCGCCGGCGCCACCGCTCCGTAAGCCAGCTCCACCACGATCCGCAGGGTTTCCTCACTGGCCGCTTCCGGTTCGGCCGCCGGCACCGGAACCGTCGGTGTCGATAGCTCGGCGCTCGGCGCTGCAGGCAGGTCGGCGAAAACCTCCGTGGGGGCACCTCCATCGACAAACTCGGCGATATCCCGTTCGGGACGCTCGGCAGCCAGGTCGTCAACCAGACCTTCGAGCAAGTCGATACCGGCCAGCAGTCGGTCGAACGCGGCGACCGGAATCTGGCCACCGGCACGAAATCCGTCGAGAGCATCCTCCAGGTGATGAGCCAGCTCAGCAGTCCGCTGGTAACCCATCGACGCCGCCATCCCTTTGATCGAATGGGCTTCACGGAACAGGGAGTCGATCCCGTCCCGGTCGGCAGGGTTCTTCTCCAGATCGATCAGCAGCCGCCCCATGTTGTGGAGATGCTCCTGAGTTTCGGAGAAAAACATATCGCGGTACTTTGACATGTCCATCAGCAATCGCCGCTTTCGTCAGAGCGCCTGAAAAACCTCAGGGCTGGCCGGCAATGCGCCGAACCACCTCAAGCACCTTGTCTTCCTTGAAGGGCTTAACGATGAAATCCCGGGCGCCGGCCTGTACCGCCTCGAGAATCAGCGCCTCCTGACCCATGGCGCTGCACATGACGATGCAGGCGTCGGGATGCTCCTTGCGGATATCCTGTAGCGCCTCAATGCCGCTCTTGTGGGGCATGACAATATCCATGGTCACCAGATCCGGCCGCAGCTGCCGGTACTGCTCCACGGCCTCAAGACCGTCACCCGCTTCGCCGACTACCTCGTATCCCGCCTTGAGAAAAATCTCTTTGAGCATGTTCCGCATGAACAGGGCATCATCAACGATCAGCACCCTCAGCCCCATGACTTCCTCCCGTCTGAATTCAAAAATTATCCAGGCTGACCAGCAGCCGGTTCAGGTCGAGCAGATTAATCATTTCACCACGATCAGGCAGCACCGCCCGGATACAGGCCGTCAGCGTCTGGCCCTCCTGCCCCGGCAGCAGGGCCTCTTCGGCAAAGGAGACAATCCCCACAATGGCCGACACGGCCAACGCCAGCTGAGCTTCCTCGGGAGTCAGGACGATGATCCGCAGATCACGCTCCTTTTCGCCGAAGCCGAGACAGGCCGCCAAGTCGAGCACCGGTAAGATGCTGCCGTGAAAATTTATCGCTCCAAGCAGGCTGGCCGGCGCCCGGGGGATATAATAGAGCGGAGGCGACTCAACGACTTCTTGAATATGCGTCACTTCCAGCCCGTACATTTCGCTGCCGAGCTGAAAGGCCAGAAGCTGGGCCATCCCCTATTCAACCTTTCCACGGTTAAGACGAAACTGCTTGACCACTTCAATCAAGCTCTCCGCCAACTCCGAAAGAACCTGCGCAGCCCCCGCCATCTCTTCCATCGACGCGGTCTGCTGCTCGGTGGCCGCCGAGACTTCCTGAGTCGAGGCAGCATTATCTTCGGCTACCCGCGAAATCTCGTCGATGGCGGCCACCATGCCGCTGGCCCCGACGGTCTGTTTTTGCGCCAGTTCGGCAATGCCGGTAGCCTTGGCTTGGGTGCCGAGGGCGGTTTTGATAATCGCCTCGAACGCCTGACCGGTATTGTCGACGGCCTCCCGCCCCGAGTCGATGTCCTGGACGCTCTCCTTCATCGATTCCTGGACTTTCAGTCCCTCGTTGCGGATAGTCTCAATCAACTCGGTGATTTCCCCAGCCGATTCTCCGGTCGAGTCAGCCAGCTTGCGGATTTCTTCGGCGACTACGGCAAACCCACGACCGTACTCGCCAGCCCGCGCCGCCTCGATGGTGGCATTGAGGGCCAGCAGGTTGGTTTTGCCGGCAATCCCGGTGATCACCTCGACGATCTTGCCGATTTTTTGCACCTGGCCGCCAAAGGCCGTCATCTGCTCACCGTTGCATTCGACCTTCTCGAGCACCTGCTTCATCTTGGCAATGGTGGCCCGCGACATCTCGCCGCCGCGCTGGGCAGTTTCGGCGGTATCGCTAGCCGAAACCGAAACGTTGGTGGCCGAGGTGGCGATCTCTTCGATCGACATGGCCATCTCCTTGATCAGGCGTGAGCTCTTTTCAACCATCTCGGCCTGGGTTTCGGCCCCCTTGCTGATCTGCTCGATGGTTCTGGAAATTTCGTGGGACGAGGCGGTCATCTCCTGAGAGGTGGCCGATAGACCCTGGGCCGAGTCGGCCACCTTGAGCGACGACGAACTGATGGTACTGACCAGGTCGCGCAGACTTTCAACCACCCGGTTGAGGGATGCTGCCAAGTCGACGGTCTCGTCAGGAAAATACGTGGCCGGCAGTTCCACGGCGGAGGACAGGTCGCCGTGGCTGAGCCGCTCGACCGCCCCGTTGAGCACCCGAATGTTGGAGGTGAACCGCTTGGAAAAAAACCAGCCGAACACCAGGCCGACCAGGATGGCACAGGCCACGGCGAACAGCTGCTGCCATTGCTCCGGGATCCCCAGGTAGGGAACCACCAGGTTGAGCAGCACAATGGAGGCCACCACGACGATGAAGCCCACAATGAACTTGTAGCTGATGTCTACACGCATCGATCCGCTCCTTCAACAAAAAATCCAGCTGTGATTACACGCGTCGGTAAATTCGCTCGCGAGCGTTTTCGCTTTCAAAAAGCGATCGCGGCTCCCCCATCAGGTTTTCAGCCCGGCCGAGAACCAGGAAGCCGCCCACCGGCAGCACCCGGGCAAAGTGGCCGACAATCCGCTCCTGCTCTTCCCGAGAGAAATAAATCAGGACATTGCGACACAGAACCAAGTCGGCCTCCGGGTACTCGGTGTCGGTCATGATGTTGTGTCGCTGAAAACGAACCATCCGGCGAATATTCTCATCCAGCCGGTAGCGGTCTCCCTCGACGGTGAAATATCGTTCGCGCATCCGTTCGGGCAGCTCAGTCAGTCGCTGCGGCTCATACAGCCCCTCGCCGGCCCGCTGGAGGATATCCGGACTGACGTCGGTAGCCAGCAGCGAAAAGGTGATCTCCATCGGTGCTATTTCACGCAGCAGCAGGGCCAGGGTATAGGGTTCTTCGCCCCCGGCGCAGCCGGCACACCAGATCTTCAACTCTTTACGCCGGGATTCCCGCAGCCGTTTGATCAGCTCTGGAAGAACCCGGTCCCTGAGGTATTCGAAGGTAGAAAAATTGCGAAAAAACTGGGAGACATGAATGGTCAACGCCGCCATCAGGGCCGCCACTTCATCCTTGTCGTCACGCAGTCGCGTCAGGTAGTCCTCGGCGTTGCGAGCCCCACAGTTGCGGGCGCGCCGGGCAACCCGACGACGGATGCAGCCGTCCTTATACATGCCGAGATCGAATCCGATCCGTTCAAACAGGATGTCCCTGACCTCGGCAAACGCCTTGTCAGGAAAATCGCCTTCGAGCAGAGGGGAAGCTGACAATTTACGGTTATGGTCTGCGGACAATCAGACTCCCCCTGGCGTCAGAAAAGGTTCCGGCGAAGGTATCACGCCGTCAGACCTTCATCTCTGACGAAAATGGTTGTAGCCGGCCAGCGCCGCCGGGCGAAGATCGCCGTTGCGCTTTTTTACCGCCAGACCGGCAGAACCATGAACAATGGTACCGATGCGGGTCACCGGTTCGGGCAGGACTGCCAGCGCCGCCTCCCGCTCCGGCGACACGGTAAAGAGCAGTTCATAATCTTCACCACCGGACAGGGCCAGTTCGATCCGCTCCGAATCACTGTCCAGTGCCGCGCGCAAGGAGGTCGAAACAGGCAATGCCGCTTCATCGACCTCGGCACCGACGACCGAAGCTTCAAGAATATGCCCGAGGTCGGCCAGCAGCCCGTCGGAAACATCGATCATGGCCGATGGAATGCGGGCCGAAGCCAGCGCCCGCCCGAGTTCGACCCGGGCCCGCGGGTTGTGATGGCGTCCGGCCGTCTCCGGCGTCTCGCCAGCCTGCAGCCTCCGCAGGGCCAGAGCGCTGTCACCGAGGGTGCCGGAAACATAGACGGCATCCCCGACCTGGGCCCCAGAGCGACAGACCAATTCATCGACAGGGACCGTCCCTTCGACGGTCACCGAAATCAGCAACGGCCCCGGCGAGCGACAGGTGTCGCCACCGACCAGGGTCGCGCCATAGTCAGCGCAAGCCGCAAGAAAGCCCGCGACGAAAGCATCCAGATCTTCGATCGCAAAGCCGGCGGGAATACCGAGGCCGAGGTACAGGTGGCGGGGGGTGCCGCCCATGGCGGCGATATCGCTGACGTTAACCGAGACACTTTTACGCCCGAGAAGCTCCATATCGGTCCAGGCCCGCCGGAAATGGACGTCTTCGATCAGCAGGTCGGTGCTGGTCAGCAGCCGTTCCCCCGGCGGCAACTCTAACACCGCGCAGTCATCGCCAATGCCGACCACCACCCCAGGCGCCTTGGCTACCGCCTGCCGGATGCGCTCGATAAAACCGAATTCGCCAAGCTCGGAAAGCTTCATTCCTTCGCTTCCAGGGCCGCCTCCAGCACTTGGTCCATCGTCGAGGCGGCGACGAAGCGAACTTTCTTGCGCAGGTGGGGCGGAATGTCCTCAAGATCCTTGGTGTTGCGAGACGGAATGATGATGGTCGTGATATTGGCCCGTACCGCCGCCAGAACCTTCTCCTTGAGCCCGCCGATGGGGAGCACCTTGCCGCGCAGGGTGATTTCGCCGGTCATGGCCACGTCCTTGTTCACCCGCCGCCCCGAAAGGGCCGAAATCAGCGCAGTGGCCATGGTCACCCCGGCGCTCGGACCGTCCTTGGGAATGGCCCCGGCCGGCACGTGGACATGGACGCTGGTCCCTTCGAGGAAATTCTCGTCAATCCCCAGCTCGACGGCATGGGCCCGGGCATAGGACAGAGCCGCCTGGGCGCTCTCCTTCATGACCTCGCCGAGGTGGCCGGTCAGGGTCAGATCGCCCTTCCCCTTCATGGTGCTGACCTCGACGTAAAGGATCTCTCCTCCCACCTCGGTCCAGGCCAGTCCGGTCGCCACCCCGATTTCACTTTCGCGGAGCTCCTCCTCGGGGAGGTAGCGGGGCGGGCCGAGGAAGCCGGCCACGGTATTTTCAGCCACCAGCACCGGCTGTTTGCGCCCCTCGGCGAAACGGCGGGCGACCTTGCGGCAGACGCTGCCGATCTCCCGCTCAAGGTTGCGCAGTCCGGCCTCAAGGGTGTACTCGGTGATGAGCTTCAGGGTGGCTTTATCGGAAAACCGAATGTCTTTAGCCTTGAGCCCATTCTCCTGCTGCTGCCGGGGAATCAGGTAGCGGCTGGCGATGGCCTGCTTTTCCTCGGTCGTGTAGCCGACCAACCGAATCACCTCAAGGCGATCCTTGAGGGCCGAGGGAATCGGGTCCATGACGTTGGCGGTGGCGATGAACAGAACTTTCGACAGGTCGAAAGGAAGATTGATGTAATGGTCGGAAAAGGCATGGTTCTGCTCAGGATCGAGCAGTTCCAACAGCGCCGCCGAAGGGTCGCCGCGAAAATCGGCGCCGATCTTGTCGAGCTCGTCGAGCATAAAAACCGGGTTGCTGGTACCAGCCTGCTTCATGCTCTGAATGACCCGCCCCGGCAGGGCGCCAACATAGGTGCGCCGATGGCCGCGGACTTCCGCCTCATCGCGCACCCCGCCCAGAGAAATCCGAACGAACTGGCGGCCGAGGGCGCGGGCGATGGATTTGCCGAGGCTGGTTTTGCCGACCCCGGGGGGACCGACGAAACAAAGAACCGGCCCCTTCATGTCCTTCTTCAGCTTGCGCACCGCCAGAAACTCGAGAATCCGTTCCTTGACCTTCTCCAGGTTGAAATGATCCTCGTCGAGCACCTTGCGGGCCTTTTTCAAATCGAGCTTGTCTCGGCTCGAGTGGCTCCAGGGGAGTTCGACCAGCCAGTCCATGTAGGTGCGCAGCATCGAATACTCAGCGGCCTCAGGGTGCATGGTCTCCAGGCGCCGCAGCTGCTTTTCGGCTTCGGCCTTGGCCTCATCCGGCAGCCCCGCCTCCTCGAGTTTCTGCCGCAGTTCGGCCACGTCCTCAGCCCGGGCATCGGCCTCTCCGAGCTCGGCTTGAATGGCCCGCAGCTGCTCGCGCAGATAATATTCGCGCTGAGTCTTGCCCATCTCCTCCTTGGCCTGACTCTGGATACGGTTCTGCACCGTCGCCACCTCGAGATCCTTGGCCAGCACATCCTTGACCTTACGCAGGCGCTCGAGGGGATCGACCACCTCGAGCAGTTCCTGGGCCTGAACCACCTTGAGCCCGACATTGCTGGCAATCAGATCGGCCAGGCTGCCGGGGTCCTCGATGTTTTCCAGCACCACCGAAACCTCGGGCGGAAAACTCTTGCCCAGCTGCAGCAACTGGGAAAGCTGGTCGCGCACCATACGCATCAGGGCCTCGGTTTCGAGGGACATTTCGTCCACACGCGGCTCTTCGAGGCGCTCAAGGCGGACCGAAAGATAAGGCTCCTCGGAAACAAAAGAGGTCAGCCGGGCCTTGGCCATCCCCTGCACCAGCACCTTGACCCGACCATCGGAGAGTTTGAGCATGCGCATGATCATGGCCACCGTGCCGACGGTATAGATATCTTCGGTGTCCGGTTCTTCCTTGGCAACGTCCTTCTGGGTCGCCAGGAAAATCATCCGGTCGTGGGCCAGGGCCGCATCGACGGCCGCGATCGATTTGTCGCGCCCGACGAACAGGGGCAGGATCATGTAAGGGTAAACAACGACATCCCTGACGGGAAGCAAGGGGAGGTCTTCCGGGATATTCAATTCCTTCATTTCAATCGGATTGCTCAAGGATTCCTCCGAATCTTGCGGGACGAGCCGGGGCACGCCCTGTAAAGGCTGTTCGGACCAATCGTATCCGCTACAGTACATAAAAAACAAATTTTCGTAACCATACAAAAACCCTCGACAAAAGTCCAGCGGGTAAAGTATGCACCGGCAGCCCGGGGGATGGATCAGCCGCTATCCGGGTCACTGCCGAGAGTTCCCTGCTCATTCGACCGAAACGGCCCTTCCGCGCCTGACCAGCTATGATCGTCCTGATACAACCTTCCATACAAGAAAATCCTTCAGGTTATCAGCGACCTGAAGGACTTTCTGCTGCCATGTAACTAATGACGGAAGGCGGCTACCCGGCCAGCGGCCCGGCCTCTCGCACCTCCGCGCTGACCGCGTCGGCATAATCACCGAAATTGCGCCGGAAGGCCCGCGCCAGATCGAGAGCTTTCTGATCGTATTCCTCCTTGTCGGCCCAGGTGTTGCGCGGGTTGAGGACTTCAGCGGGAACATCGGGACAGGTTTTGGGAATGTGCAGGCCGAA
>JAQYWA010000396.1 GCA_030145265.1 Desulfuromonas sp.
TTTCGGCGCCAACTCAGCTGGCAGGGTTTCGTGCAATCGCTCAGCGACACCACGAAGATCAGCTGCATGGTCATGGTAATCGTCACCGGGGCCGTGGTTTTCGGCCATTTCATGGCTATCAGCCGGGTACCATTTGAGCTGGCCAACTGGGTCGGTTCGCTCCCCCTGCCGCCTCACGCCATCATGGGCCTGATCATCCTGGTTTACCTGTTCGGCGGCTGCTTCATGGACGCCCTGGCCATGATTATGCTGACCGTGCCGATCTTCTTCCCGGTAGTGCAGGCCCTGGGGTTCGACCCGATCTGGTTCGGCGTCATTATCGTACTGGTCACCGAAATGGGGGTCATCACTCCGCCGGTCGGGGTGAACGTGTATGTCGTCCACGGGGTGGCCAAGGACGTTCCACTGGAAACCATTTTCCGCGGAGCCTTCCCCATGCTGCTGGCGCTCCTGATCTGCAACCTGATCCTCATGCTGTTTCCGCAGGTCGCCCTTTTTCTGCCCGGGCTGATGCAATAAATCAAGGGCGAAACAAGATGCGCCCCCTGTAGGTTTAGCGCGCCCCAACCCCGTCTAGGCACATCAAACTTCGCCTCAGAAACCCTTTATTTAGCCGGATCTCGCTGGCAATAAACTGTCCGTTTCCTCTATACTCAAACATGGTTTTCTTCACTAGAACAACCTGTTCCGCCGGTTTTCCGGCAACCCCTCATTCATCGAGATCAAAGGAGAAAATGATGATGCTGAAACGGACAGCTGCGATACTCATGTCGCTGACCTTGGCCAGCGTGCTGCTGATGAGCGGCAACGCCCTGGCCGACGCCAAAACCGATCCCCTGGCCACATGGAAACCGAGCTTCGATCCGAGCGGCGCCAAATACACCTATATCCTTTCCAATGTATCGCATCCAGCCATCGAAGGGACCGCCGTCGGCTACCGCATCCGCGACGCCGTCTGGGAGAAGTCAAACGGCCGGATCTACGTCGACTTCCGCCCGCTATCCCAGCTCGGCGGGGAAAAGGACGTCCTGAGCAAACTGAAGATGGGCGCCGTGCAGGGAATTCTCTGCTCTTCGGTAGCGGCCGCCAACGTCGCCGACAAACTCGGCATCGTCAACCTGCCTTATGTAGTCGACACCTTCGAAAAACTCGACCAGTTCCGGGCCGACACCGAACTTTTCAAGGAGTTCAGCGACAGCGCCCTGCCGGCCGGGCTGAAGGTCGTCGACATCACCGGCTACGGAACCTACGGCTGGGCCACCACGGTCCCGGTCCGCAGCCTCGCCGAGGCCGCACAGGTTAATTTCCGCATTGCCCAGGCCCCGGTCAACACCGACATTTACAAAAACTGGAACCTGAAATTTACCGTCATGCCCTGGCCCGACGTCCCCCAGGCCCTGCAGACCGGGGTCATCAACGGACTCGACCACACGCCGACAGTCTGCAACATCACCAAAAAATTCGACGTCGCCAAGTATTTCACCGAAGTCAATTACGCCCAGGGACTGTTCATCCACATGATGAACAAGCGCTGGTTTAACAAGCTCCCCGACGACCTGCAGAAAATTCTGATCGCCGTCATCGAGGAAGAAAGCGCCAAATCCAGGGCCCTGACCAAGACTCAGCAGGAAGCCCAGATCGCAGCCGCCAAGGAGAAGGGGGTCGAATTCTTCGCCCTGTCGGACAGCGACCGCAACACGCTGGTAGAGTTGGCCCAGCCGGTGTATGATGCGTGGGGAAGCAAGATCGGCAAAGAATACCTGGGCAAGGTCAGAACAACCCTGGCCCACTGACCCTGCCTGACAACCTGAACAACCCAAGCCGGGGAGCGCGTCCTCCCCGGCCTTTTTTCTGAGTCCTTTGATGCTGAAAAAAATCTTCAAAACGGTTGACCGAAGCATCGCCGCAATCGAAGACTGGTCGCTGTTCCTGACCGTTTCGGCCGCCCTGCTGGCCGCTATGGCCAACGTCATCCTGCGCAAGACCACCGACATCAACCTGTACTGGTCCGACGAACTGGTGCGCAAGGTCATCTTCTTTTCGACCTTTATCGGCTGCAGTGCGGCCGTGCGCCATCGTTCGCTGATCCGAATCGATGCCCTGCCGCAACTTTTTCCGGTGCTGAAACGGCCGCTTACCCTGTTCAGCCACCTGGTGGTGCTGGTGTTTGCTTCAGCCATGATCTGGCTCGGCCTGCAGCTGACCCTGGCGGTCTATGCCGACGAGTATGCCCGCACCGCCACCCTGCAGATTCCCGAATGGTA
>JAQYWA010000397.1 GCA_030145265.1 Desulfuromonas sp.
CTGCCAGGACACCGGCACCGCGACCATCGTCGCCAAGAAAGGCCAGCAGGTCTGGACCGGCGTGAAGGACGAGCAATATCTCTCCCAGGGTGTTTTCAAGACCTACACCGAAGAGAACCTGCGCTACAGCCAGACCGTCGCGCTGGACATGTACAAGGAAAAGAATACCGGCACCAACCTTCCCGCCCAGATCGACATCATGGCGACCGACGGGGACTACTACAAATTCCTGTTCGTGGCCAAGGGCGGCGGGTCCGCCAACAAGACCATGCTCTACCAGGAAACCAAGGCCCTGCTCACTCCCGCGACGCTCGAAAAGTACCTCATCGAGAAGATGAAGTACCTCGGCACCGCGGCCTGCCCCCCCTACCACATTGCCTTCGTCATCGGCGGCACCAGCGCCGACGCCTGCATGAAGACGGTCAAACTGGCCACCGCCAAAGAACTCGACGGTCTGCCCACCGAAGGTAACGAGCACGGTCAGGCCTTCCGCGACATCGAGCTTGAAGACCGGCTCCTCGTGGCGGCGCAGAAACTCGGCATCGGCGCCCAATTCGGCGGCAAGTACTTCGCCCACGACGTCCGTGTTGTCCGCCTCCCCCGCCACGGCGCCTCCTGCCCCGTCGGCATGGCCGTTTCCTGCTCAGCTGACCGCAACATCAAGGCGAAAATCACCAAAGACGGTTTGTTCATCGAAGAAATGGACCGCAACCCGGGCCGCTTGATCCCCGAGCAGTACCGCGGAAAACACGGCCACGGCACCAAGATCGATCTCAATAAGCCGATGAAAGAAATCCTCGCCGACCTTTCCAAGCTCGAAGTCGGCGCGCCGCTGCTGCTTAAAGGGACCATCGTCGTCGGCCGCGACATCGCCCACTCCAAGTTCAAAGAGATCCTCGATAGCGGCAAGCCGCTCCCCGAGTACCTCAAGAACCACCCGATCTACTACGCCGGCCCGGCCAAGACCCCAAAAGGCAAGCCCTCCGGCTCCTTCGGCCCCACCACCGCCGGCCGCATGGACTCCTACGTCGGCCTGCTGCAGTCCAACGGGGGATCCATGGTCATGATCGCCAAGGGCAACCGCAGCCAACAAGTCACCGACGCCTGCAAAGAAAATGGCGGCTTCTACCTCGGTTCCATCGGCGGCCCCGCTGCCGTTCTCGCCGAAGAGAACATCAAGAAGGTCGAGTGCATCGACTTCCCTGAACTCGGCATGGAAGCAGTCTGGAAGATCGAAGTCGAAGACTTCCCCGCGTTTATCCTGGTCGACGACAAAGGCAACGACTTCTTCAAGAAGCTCGGCCTGTAACATTCAGTAGAACAGACAGCAAAAAGCCCCGACTCCACATGGAGCCGGGGCTTTTTCACAGATCGATCTACGGGGAGGATGCCATGGACAACCGTTTTATCCTGACCGCCTTCGGCAAAGAACGTCCGGGAATCGTCGCCGAAGTGGAAAGCGATCGGTTAGCGGTCGCCAACGAACTGCACGTCGACATTGCCCTTTCCCGCTAATCTCATTTACATGACCGCCCCGGATTCCTGCAAGCCGGGCGGTCATGGTCACACCCTCTTTCCCCATAGTATCCAACGTATACGCGTATACATGATTGCCCCCGGCCCTTTGCTATGCTAGCGTCGCCTCGCCACGCATCCAAAACAGCAAAGGAGACCACAGCCATGCTGGTATCACCCAACACCGTCGGTGCCCGTTACCGGGCTGAAATCCGCCAGGAAATCCGCGCCCTCGGCACCCAGCTCAAGGTCGTCGGCTTTCTCGGCGGCGACTACGCCCCGTCCATTACTTACGCGAATTACACCAAGAATGCCTGCGAAGAACTCGGCATCGGCTACGAACTGCGCCAGGTGCACCGACTCGAACTGGAGCAGGCCATCGTCGCCGCCAATGAAGACCCCAGCATCCACGGCATCATGGTCTATTACCCGATCTTCGGCAACGAACAGGACCGCTACCTCAAGGACGTGGTCGACCCGCGCAAGGATATCGAAGGGCTCAACGCGTTCTGGATCCGCAAGCTCTACCAGAACGAACGCCTGGTCGACGGCGCCCGGGCCGCCGGCAAGTCCGTCGTCCCCTGCACCTCGCTGGCAGTGCTGAAGATCCTTGAGGCCAACGGTGCCTACGGGGCCAGCGGCACCCGCCCGGCCGAGCACAAGACCATCACCATCTTCAATCGCAGCGAAGTGGTCGGCCGCCCGCTGGCGGTCATGATGTCCAACGACGGCGC
>JAQYWA010000398.1 GCA_030145265.1 Desulfuromonas sp.
GGTTCCATCTCGTCGTAGGATGTCGCATCGGTGTTGATGATCGGGATCCAGCTGCCGTTTTCGTCTTCCACCGGCAAACCGGTTGTCGGATCGAGTTCGACCATCAGGTTGTCGGTATTGAGGGCATCGTTGTCGGTGATGCGCATCGGCAGCAACATCGGCACCAGGGCCTTGGGACGCCCCTCGAAATCATCACCGAAGTCGTGCTCCGGATCGCCGCCAATCACGAAGTTCGGATCGATTTTGTCAAAGTCTTCCCAGGAGATGCTGGTGTACCAGATGTCGGTTTTGTGGCTGGTGGTTGCGCCTCCCCATCCTGCACCCGGGCCACTGGCATCGCCTGGGCGCAAGCCATCGGGATCTTCCTGCCAGACGCCGGCAAAGCCGGCCCCGCCGGCACCGGCCAGGAAGAGCTGATAGGCATCGCGGCGGCCGGAAGTCAGGCGTTCCGGTTTGAAGTAGGTGATGTCGCCGGTGATCTTGTCGATGACGATCCGACAGGCCCAGACCGCGCTGTAAGGAACCACACCCACCTCGGGGAAGCCTTCCTCGGTGTAATCGACGGAACGTTGCGGCCCCTGCACGCCCCAGATATCGTCGACGGCGTAATCGTCATCACCGGCATAGTCGGGCTCGCAGACTTCATTCGTCCCGGTTCCGTTGCAGACGATGCAGTCGGGCTGATCGGGCGGGCACACCTTTATTGCGTAGCGCGGTTTGCCGCCCCGGGCGAATTTGCTGGTCCACATCACCAGGATGTAGTTGCCTTTGACCTTGATCACCGGCTTTTTGCTGTGCCCGTAAAACGGAGTGCCGTCGGGCAGGGTAAACGAAGAGCGGTCCGCCATGCGCGACAGGTTTTTGCGCTTCCAGCTGTTGCCGTCATCCCTGGAAATCGACAGCCAGACATCATGGGCTCCGGTGACCGGGTCTTCATCGGTATAGGAGGTGACGATCGGTTTGGCTTTTGCGGGGTCACCGGTTTGCCCGTCAGGAATCGGGTTTCCGTCTTCATCGGAGTATTCCATGGCAACCAAGTCGCCATTGGAACGTTGTGCCGGAATCCAGACGGGCATTACCTCAAGCTTGGCCTTGTCGCTGCCCAATTCGGGAGTCCGTGACGCGTTTTTGCGGAACATCGAGCCGCTCAAGGTGCTGTCGAGGTGAGCGACGGCTTCCTCAAAAGGAATGTTGTAGAGGGTGATGCCGGCTGCATCTGCGTTGTCGATAGTTGTTTCAATGATCAGGTTAATCTCTTCCGTATCGCTGAAGTCGAGGCCATCCAGGCCGAGGCCGGACATGGCCGCCTCAAAGGCCGCGACAGCCTCAGGGGTGATGAGGATTCCTGCCTTTGGTTCGCCATCATTGTCCAGGCTCTGCAGCAGCCTGGCCACGTTGCCGACTTCAACCGCGTTGATATCGAGTCCCTCGTAAAAATCGAGCGGGGAGATGCGATGGTCGGCGACGGTACTGCCGATCGGGTAGCCGCCGATAGCCAGGCTAACGACTTCTTCGGGGAAATATTCGAAGCCGCCTGCTTCATCGGTCAATCCGGTGTTGGTCGACGTTGAGTAGGTCAGGCCCTGGACCGGTGAATCAATAAAATGCCCTTTTTTCGGATGCGAAAGGGCATACCTGAACCACCAACCCTCGCCCATGTCTTCGAACTCCAGGTCGTCGTAGGTTCCGTCCTCATTGATCACCGCCCCCTCGCCGGTATAAGCCCAGACCGCCTCACCCTCGAGAACCGTGCCATCCTCGTCAATTCTGGCCATGCTGGCGTGGATCGCTATATTCTGTGGGCGCAATTCGGCGTAGGGTTCACCCCAGTGGAAATCGAGATCATCAGCCAGATCGAGGATTTTCAGGTAGTGCCCCTGATCATCGCTCGCGTAGGCGTCCTGGTATTCAAATTTACCGGGAATCAGGAAGCCATTTTTGGTGGCCGGTATTTTGACCCCGTCCCCATTTTCGGCAGCAATATGAATCTGCACGTTGTGAACGTCCCAAGAGTCAGCCGGGATGATATGAATGACAAACTTTTCGGCGGTATTCCAAATGTTGGCCACCCCCACGCGGGTGAGATCCTTGGTGACCAACTGAGCCTGAACCAAACCAGGGCCTTCGTAAACCGCCTGGGCCTGGGTCGCGATGAAACATAAACAAGCAGCAACCAAAAGGTGTTTAACCAGAAATCCCATGTTTCCTCCTTTTTCATTTAGCCCTTCTTTGTTAGACGATAGCG
>JAQYWA010000029.1 GCA_030145265.1 Desulfuromonas sp.
CTTGTAATTTTTGAAGTATATGTTTAAATCATTAAAAAAAACTATTCATGGGGGAGGCGATGCGGATTTCAGCAAAGCTTAGAACTGGTGAATTGGTTGAAGTTTTTCCCGAAAAGCTAGAAATGCTGATTGCTTGCAGTCGGGTGTGTTTGTTTAAGCGTAACGGTCGTTGGGTTGTGGTTGGCAAGGATCCGGTGCGTGGTCGTCCCTGTAACGTGTATCGGGGAGAAGAGCGTCGCCAATGCTGGATGACTCATCTTGATTGAGACTGGTTGGCTGGATTGGTGTAAAGTTCGAATATTATGTTTCATGTTTGTCTGGTATGCTGGCGACCGCCGTTGAGGGGGAAAGGACGATAATGATGATCCGAGTAGTTTACCAGAATGGAATTCACGATACGGTCGTGCCGGAGTATCTCAACTTCTTGTTGGAATCAGATCGGGTCAAGATGTTCAGGCGCTGCAGTGGTTGGGTCCATGTGGGAGTTGACCCGATCCGTAATCAGATGCATTCGAGGTATAAGGGACCGGAAAGACGAACCGCCTCTTCTTCTCCAGGTGATATTTTCACCGTTTCGCATTAAATCCCCTCAACATCAAAGGTTGCGCCTCTGCTGGATCGGTTGCGGCTTTTTCCCTGTGTTGACTGTTGGGAAAAGGCCTGTGGATGCTGATGTGCGGAGGTTCTGCCCCTTGGTTGTTGTTGAATCGGCAGGTCGCACAAATCCCCTAAAAAGTCCTTTACAGGATACACCGTGTTGTGTATCCTGCTCAATCTGCGGAGAGGTGACCGAGAGGCCGAAGGTGCTCGCCTGGAAAGCGGGTGTACCGCAAGGTACCGAGGGTTCGAATCCCTCCTTCTCCGCCATATTTTAACCGACGAAAGTCCCTCTGGGGATTCGAAGCGGAGCGAGCGCTGCCAGCGGCAGAAAAGCGGACAGGATGTCCGCGTCAGCGAGCGCAGGGGAGCCGACGCAGGAGCAGGCAGGACGTCTGCGACGTAGTGGGTGAATCCCTCCTTCTCCGCCATGTTTTAACCGACTAAAGTCCCCTTGGGGATTCTCCATTCTTTCAAATAATTGGTAAGCTTTCTGGTCATTGCCGACAGAAGTGACAGCCGGGTCCCGCGCAACGGATGGCCGCAAACTCCGTCAGGCCCGGAAGGGAGCAGCGGTAGTGGCATTTTTCGTGTGCCGCGGGGGTGCCTGGCTGTCACTTGTGCCGGCAATGCTTTTTGGTTTTGCCGATGGATTGAAACCTTTTCTCTGTTCGGAGATACTTGAGACTCATGTCGTACTTGGTACTGGCTCGCAAGTGGCGCCCCCAGAGTTTTGAGGATCTGGTTGGTCAGGAGCATGTAAGCCAGACCCTGGCTAACGCCATCCGGACCGGCCGGGTTCATCACGCCTTCTTGTTTACCGGTGCTCGCGGTGTGGGCAAGACCTCGGCGGCGCGAATTTTCGCCAAGGCGCTCAACTGCGAAACCGGCATCACTCCCACCCCCTGCAACGAATGTTCTTCCTGTCTGGAGATTACCGCCGGACAGGGGGTTGATGTTTTCGAGATCGACGGCGCCTCCAACACCGGCGTCGACGATATCCGCGAGTTGCGCGAGAATATCCGCTACCTTCCGTCCCGTTCCCGGTACAAGATTTTCATCATCGACGAAGTGCACATGCTTTCGATCAACGCTTTCAACGCGTTGTTGAAAACCCTTGAAGAACCGCCGGATCACGCCAAATTCATCTTTGCCACCACCGAACCACACAAGATCCCGGTGACCATTCTGTCCCGCTGCCAGCGTTTCGATTTCCGCAAGATCGCCCTCCCCCGGGTGGCGGCTCGACTGCGCGAGATTTCCGATGCCGAAAAGATCCGCATTTCTGACCGTTCGCTGGCCCTGGTGGCTCGGCGGGGTGAAGGGAGTATGCGCGATTCATTGTCGACCCTGGACCAGGTGATCGCTTTCTGCGGTGAGGACGTGGCGGATGAAGATGTGCAGGGGCTGTTGGGGATGGTCGATCGCCGCCTGCTGCTCGATATTGTCGAAGCGGTACAGGAGCGAGATAGCCGGCGGGCTCTGGACGCGGTTCGTCGGGTGGATGATCTCGGCCACTCGTTTCGCCAGTTCTGCCAGGAACTGGTTGAGCTGTATCGCTCGGTCATTCTTTGCAAGGTGTTGGACGAACCGGCCGATGTGCTTCAGGTAGTGGGAGAAGAACTGGTCGATCTGCAGCGGCTGGCCAAAAGTGCCGAGCTGGACGATCTGCAGCGGGCCCAGACGGTATTGATGAAGGCCGAGGTCGAATTGGTCGGGTCTTCCTTTCCTCGGCTGACGGTGGAGATGGCCCTGGTGCGGCTGGCGAACCTGCCGCCGGCCCGAGACGTGGCCAGCCTGGTGCGCAAGCTCGAAGACCTCGAGCGGCGATTGGCCGGCAGCGGCGGCCTGCCCGCAGTGGCGTCGCCAGCCAGGTCGTCCCAACCGGCTCCGGTCGAGAGGGAGCCCTTTGTCCCACCAAAAAAGTCTGAAGCCCCGGCACCCTCTGCGGCTGGCGGCGGGTGGTCGGGGCTGGTAACCCAGGTTCGCAGCCGGCGTCCGATGATTGCCTCGCTGCTCGAACACGGCAGCCTGCTCAAGCAGGAACTGCCACAGCTCGAAATAGGTTTTCACGCAGGCTCCTTTCACCTGGAGCAGGTTAAGGATGCCGAAACGTTTGCGGTTCTTACCGAAATGGCCAGCGAGTTTTTCGCCCAGCCGGTGAATATTAAGATCGTACCGATTGACGCCAAGGGCGGGCAGGCGCCGCCATCGTTGCTTGAAGAACGCAAAGCGCAAGAGTCGGATCGCAAAAAGCGCCTTCGCGAGGATGCTCTGGAGCATCCCATGGTCCAGAAGGCGATCGCGGTTTTCGAAGGGCAAGTCGCTGATGTCCGCCCGATCGACAAGGGGTACGTATAAAACAAGGGGGGGCGTTTCGGGGCCCCGCTTTTATCTCAACTCTCACCGCTGCGGCGGTGCAATATGGAGGATGAAATGTCCAAAGGTTTGGGAAATATGATGAAGCAGGCGCAGGCGATGCAGCAGAAAATGACGCGCCTGCAGGAAGAGCTTGAGACCCGGGAAGTCGAGGCTTCAGCGGGTGGCGGGATGGTCACCGCCGTCGTCAACGGCAAACAGCAGCTCCTTTCGCTGAAAGTCGAGAAGAGCGTGGTTGATCCCGAAGATGTGGAAATGCTGCAGGACCTGGTATTGGCAGCCGTCAACGAGGCGATCAAGAAAAGCCAGGACATGATGCAGGCGGAAATGGGCAAGATAACCGGCGGAATGAATATCCCCGGTTTGTTCTGATCCGGGTGATAGGAATTTAGCAAAATATGCCGCCATCAGCATCGACTGACGGCGGCATATTTTTTACTCATAGCAAAAAAATATAGTAAAAATAAAATCCCTTGATCCGTATACGCGTCGCATGGTATTGCTTTTGTGTGGTATGACCAATTTATTTTACTTTTTCTAAACCTTGATGCGGAAAAATTTGGTAAACGTAAATAAATAAAACAGCATTTTAATCTCTTGGATATTGATATAAAGACATGCTAGACTCCATTCCGTCTCTGACCCGACTAATTGTTGAACTGTCCAAATTCCCCGGTATCGGTCGGAAAAGTGCGGCTCGTTTGGCTTTTTTTATCTTGCGCCAATCGACAACCGAGGCGGAAGCTCTGGCCGGAGCCATTCTTGATCTCAAGGCTCGGGTCCGCTTCTGCTCCACCTGCTTTCATATTACCGAAAGAGATCCCTGTCTGCTCTGCACCGACCCGGGGCGTGATGACACTGTTCTCTGTGTGGTGGAAGAGCCGCAGGATCTTATCGCAATCGAGCGCAGCCATTCGTTTCGTGGTCGTTACCATGTGCTGCACGGTGCACTTTCACCGCTCGACGGGGTGGGTCCCGAAAATCTTAAAATAACCGAACTGCTGGCTCGGCTCAAGGGTGGCACGGTTCAGGAAGTGCTGGTGGCCACCAACTTTTCTGTTGAGGGTGAGGCGACCGCCCTTTACCTGGCCCAGTTGATCCGTCCGCTGGGGATTCGCGTGACCCGGCTTGCTTACGGGATTCCCATGGGCAGCGACCTGGAGTACGTCGATGAGGCGACTGTGAACCGAGCAGTGGAGGGTCGCCGGGATCTTTGATGGACGTTGTTTTTTCGATAGAGTCGCCTATACTGCTGTTTGAACAAATTTTTTGCTGCGATTAATGCGAGGATCAATAAAGCGCCGGCTATGGGTCGGCATCGACGAGTTTTGAACACTGGCGGCAGAGCCTAGGTCCTGTCGCCCGAATCGTCTCTTTTATGGTAAATCACAAAAAAGAACAAAGGAGGAAGTTCATGTCGCGAAAAATGGTTAATATCGATGGCAATACCGCTGCTGCGCATGTTGCCCATGCTGTCAGCGAGGTTATTGCGATCTACCCGATTACCCCTTCTTCGGTAATGGGTGAAATCTCTGATGCCAAGAGTGCCGTGGGTGAAAAGAATATCTGGGGAACCGTCCCCAAGGTTGTCGAGATGCAGTCCGAAGGCGGCGCTTCCGGTGCCGTTCACGGTGCCCTGCAGACCGGTGCCCTGACCACCACCTTTACTGCCTCCCAGGGTCTACTGCTGATGATCCCCAACATGTTCAAGATTGCCGGGGAATTGACCAGCACCGTTTTTCATGTTTCGGCTCGCGCCATTGCCGCCCAGGCGCTATCGATCTTCGGCGACCATTCGGACGTTATGGCCTGCCGCTCTACCGGTTGGGCTTTCCTTTGCTCCAACAATGTACAGGAGGTCATGGACTTCGCGCTGATCGCCCAGGCCGCGACCCTCGAGACCCGCATTCCCTTCCTGCATTATTTCGACGGCTTCCGTACTTCCCACGAAGTGCAGAAGGTCGAAGCCCTCTCCATGGACGACATGAAGGCGATGGTCGATGATGAGCTGGTGCGCGCCCACCGGGCTCGCGGCCTCTCTCCCGATCATCCGGTGCTGCGCGGTAGTGCACAGAACCCCGACGTCTACTTCCAGGGGCGCGAAACCGTTAGCGCCTACTACGAGAAGGTGCCCGGTGTTGTCCAGGCTCAGATGGACAAGTTCGCTAAGCTGACCGGTCGCCAGTACAACCTCTTCGACTACGTCGGTGCTCCCGACGCCGAGAAGGTCATCGTCATGATGGGCTCGGGCTGCGACACCGTCCATGAGTTGGTCGAGCACCTCAACGCCAAGGGCGAAAAGGTCGGTCTGCTCAAAGTCCGCCTGTTCCTGCCTTACCTGACTGAGGCCTTCGTCAAGGCGCTGCCTTCGACCGTCAAGTCGATTGCCGTCCTCGACCGTACCAAGGAGCCCGGCTCCATGGGCGAGCCCATGTACCTCAATGTTCGCACCGCCATCGGCGAGGCCATGGCCGACGGCCTGGTCTCTTTCGACGGCTACCCCACGATCGTCGGCGGGCGCTACGGTCTCGGCTCCTACGAGTTCACCCCGGCCATGGTCAAGGCGGTGTTCGACAATCTCGACCAGGCCAAGCCGATGAACCACTTTGTGGTCGGCATCAAGGACGATGTCACCGGCAAGAGCCTCGACTTCGACCCCAGCTTCAAGGTTCCCGGTAACGTCTACGCGGCCATGTTCTACGGTCTCGGATCGGACGGGACCGTTGGCGCCAACAAGAACTCCATCAAGATCATCGGTGAGACCACCGACAACAACGTACAGGCCTACTTTGTCTACGACTCCAAGAAGGCCGGCAGCATGACCACCAGTCATCTGCGTTTCGGCAAAGAGGAGATCCGCAGCCCCTATCTGGTCGATTCGGCCGATTTCGTGGCCTGCCACAACTTCTCTTTCCTCGAGAAATACGATATTCTTTCCAAGGCCAAGGATGGGGCGACTTTCCTGCTCAATGCCCCCTTCGGCAAGGACGAGGTTTGGGCTCACCTGCCCAACGAGGTTCAGCAGCAGATCATTACCAAGAAGATGAAGCTCTTTGTCATTGACGGTGTGCGTCTCGGCAACGAGATTGGCCTCGGCCCCCGTATCAACGTCATCATGCAGACCGCCTTCTTCAAGATCTCGAACATCATCGATTTCGCCCTGGCGGAGACGGAGATCAAGGACGCCATCGTCAAGAGCTACGGCAAGGCTGGCGAAAAGGTTGTCAACATGAACTTCGAAGCAGTCACCGCCGGTGCCAATAACTTCGAAGCCGTCGTTGTTCCGGCCAAAGCGGACAGCGCCATTCACGTCAAGTCGGCCGTTGGTAGTGATGCTCCCGAGTTCGTCAAAAAGACGACCGGCCCGATCATTGATGGCAAGGGCGATCAGCTCCCCATCTCGGCCATGCCGGCTGACGGTACCTTCCCCACTGGTACCGCCAAGTTCGAAAAGCGCAATATCGCGGTCGATATCCCGGTTTGGGATACCGATGTCTGCATCCAGTGCGGCATCTGCTCTTTCGTCTGTCCCCATGCCACCATCCGCATGAAGATCGTCGATGCGGACAAGCTTAAGGGTGCTCCGGCGACTTTCAAGTCCTGCGACGCCAAGGGCAAGGAGATGGTCGGCAAGAAGTTTTCCCTGCAGGTCGCTCCCGAGGACTGCACCGGTTGTGGCGCCTGTGTTCATAACTGCCCGGCCAAGAGCAAGGCAGATCCGAATCACAAGGCCATCAATATGGTCTTCCAGGCGCCCCTGCGTGAGCAGGAAGCAGTTAACTGGGACTTTTTCCTCGATCTGCCCGACACCGATCCGGCGCTGATCAACCGCGCTTCCCTCAAGGGGAGCCAGCTGCTGCCGCCGATGTTCGAGTTCTCCGGCGCCTGTGCTGGCTGCGGCGAGACGCCATTCGTCAAGCTCTGCTCCCAGCTCTTCGGGGATCACATGGTGGTGGCTAACGCTACCGGTTGCTCCTCGATCTACGGCGGCAACCTGCCCACGACCCCCTGGACTACTCGCAAGGACGGTCTGGGACCGGCGTGGAGCAACTCCCTGTTCGAAGACAACGCCGAGTTCGGCTTCGGCTATCGTCTGACTATCGACAAGTTCAACGAGTACGCTCTGGAGCTGATCGATAAGCTTTCCTCCTGCGATTGCAAGGGGTGCAAGGACAACCTGGAGCTGATGGCGGAGATCAAGAACGCCGACCAGAGCACCCAGGCGGGGATCGAAGAGCAGCGCGGCCGGGTGGCCAAGCTCAAGGCCGCTCTTGAGCAGTGCCCTGATGCCGACAGCAAGAACTTGCTGTCCGTTGCCGATTACCTGGTCAAGAAGTCGGTCTGGATTCACGGTGGTGACGGTTGGGCCTACGACATCGGTTACGGTGGCCTTGATCATGTGCTGGCTTCCGGCGAAAACGTCAACGTCCTGGTTCTCGACACCGAGGTTTACTCCAATACCGGCGGTCAGGCTTCCAAGGCCACGCCTCTTGGCGCGGTGGGGCTGTTTGCCGCCGGCGGCAAGCGCATGCCGAAAAAGGATCTCGGCATGATCGCCATGACCTACGGCAACATCTACGTTGCCAAGGTCTCCATGTCCAACCCGGCCCAGGTCGTTAAGGCGATGCTCGAGGCCGACTCCTTCGATGGTCCGTCGTTGGTCATTGCCTACAGCCACTGCATCGCTCATGGCATCGATATGACCACCGCTGTGGACGAGTGCAAGAAGGCGGTTGCCTGCGGTCACTGGCCTCTGTTCCGCTACGACCCCCGTTTGACCAGCCAGGGCAAAAACCCGCTGCAGCTCGACTCCAAGGAGCCGACTATCTCCTTCGAAGAGTACGCGTACGGGGAAAACCGCTATCGCGTTCTGAAGAAGGCTCAGCCAGAAGTGGCAGCTCGTCTCATGGCGCAGGTTACTAACGAAACCGCTTCCCGTTTCGACCTGTACAAGAAACTGGCCGAAATGCAGGCGGATTGCGGCATCAAGAAGTAACGCTGAAGCTCTATAGCCAAGCGAAAAAAGCCCCCGGTGAACCATTGCCGGGGGCTTTTTCGCGTCTCCACATTCACGGGCAAGGAATGGCTTGCAAAATCCGTGAGTTTTGTTTAATTTTAAATATTCTGGGTTGATAAAAATGTACCGGAGGTGAGCACATGATGATTCAAGTCATGTACAGCGACTGGCGGCAGGATATGGTTAGTCCCGAGGCTCTTGATCGCCTGCTGGCTCTGAGGCGGGTCAAGAAATTCAAGCGCTTCAGTGGGTGGGTGCGGGTTGGCTTCGATAGCGTTCGCGGTTCCGGAAGGGGAAACTATAACGGCCCCGAGCGTCGTCTTCATCCGCTGAATCGAGGAGTCTGACGGGTCGAGTCTAGCTCGCTTCTGGACATACGTTGCAGGCACGGTGGCCTGTGGATGGCTTGGCCACCCGCAGGCTTTTTCATTTATTGCTCCGCGGCTCGGGTGGAATTTTTGTCACGCGAGAATCGCTGAAAATGCCTTGAACCGTCGGGATCACCGGTGTACACTCAGCCTTCCTAGCCCGGGGGGGGCACCAAATACTGTTGCAATCGAGGCGAGTCGATGAGCATAACCGCGCTGTTGGATAAAACCAAAACCTTGCTGGAGATGATCAAATTCTCCCATACCATTTTTGCTTTTCCCTTTGCCCTGATGGGTGTGGTGCTGGCATCCCTGGCGAGTGGCCGGGCTCCCGGTGTGGGGCAGATCTTCTGGATCTGTGTGGCGATGGTCGGGGCCCGCAGCGGTGCCATGGGGCTCAACCGCATCATCGACGCCCGCATCGACAAGGACAACCCGCGCACCGCTGAGCGGCCCATCCCGGCGGGCAAGATCTCTCTTGTCGAGGCCTGGCTGTTCGTTGGCGGTTCCTTCGCCGTGCTGCTGCTGGCGGCCTGGATGCTCAATCCGCTCTGTTTCTATCTGGCACCGGTGGCATTCTCTTTCTTCGTCCTGTATGCCTACTGCAAGCGTTTTACCGCCCTGGCTCACGTGGTGCTCGGCATCTGCCTGGCTGCCGCGCCGATCGGCGCCTGGATTGCCCTGCGCGGTGACATCGGCTGGCAGGTGATCGTGCTGGGGATGGCGGTGCTGTTTTGGGTTTCCGGTTTCGATATCTTCTATTCCCTGCAGGATGTGGAGTTCGACAGGGAAAAGGGACTCCACTCAATTCCCTCAAAACTCGGCATCGAGCGATCGCTTTTACTGGTGCGGGCTTTTCACGGGATGATGGTCTTTCTGTTGTTGCTCCTGCTGTTCGGAACCGGACTCGGCTGGATATATTTCCTGGGGGTCGTGACGGTGAGCGGGATGCTGATTTATGAGCACCGGCTGGTCAAACCCGATGACCTTTCCAAGCTCGATGCGGCGTTCTTCAATATGAACGGCTACATCAGCGTGACGATTTTCGCCTTTACCCTGATCGACGCCCTGCTGTGATTTTAGCTTTGAACAAATCACCAATTACCAATTACCAATTACTGACTTTATGAAACAGATCGTTGTCGCCATTACCGGAGCCTCCGGCTCGGTTTACGGAGTGCGTCTGGTCGAGGAGCTCTTAAAAGCCCAGTGCCGGGTGTCGCTGCTGTTGACCCGTTCCGGGCTCGACGTGCTGCGTTACGAGACCGGATTGGCTTGGAACGGGACCGTTTCTGAGCGGCTGGCGCAGATGCGCGACTATTTCGGCGCCGATTCCCGTCTCGAACACTACGGCGAGGACGACCTGTTCGCCCCGGTGGCCAGTGGTTCGTCGGCGCCGGATGCGGTGGTGGTCTGCCCCTGTTCGATGGGGACAGCCGGGCGGATTGCCGCCGGGCTCGGCAGCAACCTGGTGGAGCGAGTGGCCGACGTGGCCCTCAAGGAGCGCCGTGAGCTGATCCTGGTCCCCCGGGAAACCCCATTCAACCAGATTCACCTGGAAAATCTGCTGCGCCTGTCTCAGGCCGGCGCCCATATCCTGCCGGCGATGCCGGCCTTTTATCACCGGCCCCAGACCATCGACGAACTGGTCGATTTCGTGGTTGGCAAGGTGCTCGATGCCGTCGGAGTGGAGCATCAGTTGTTTACCCGATGGGGGCAAAACTAGCTAGCCCAGATAGCTTGAAAACATTTATACCCAAGGTCAAAGGCCGTCTCACGCAAAGCCGCAAAAACGCCAAGAAAATCTCAAAAGCCTATCGTCTTTGTTTTGATCTCATGTCTGTCTTTGCGACTTTGCGGCTTGAGTGAGCGCAGCGAACGGGCGTGAGACAGCTTTAGGTTTGGTCTTTTTTAGTTGTTGATGAGCGAGTTGAAAGAATTAAAAACGATGATGAAACTGTTTGAAAATCTCCGCGTCAAGGTTGAAAACGGCGCCCGTATTTCTGACGCCGAGGCCCTGGAACTGTTCCGCTGCAACGACCTGCTGGCCATCGGCGAGCTGGCGGCCCAGGCCAACCGCCGCAAAAACGGCGACCGGGTCTATTTCAACGTCAACCGCCATATCAACTACACCAATATCTGCGTCAACCGCTGCACCTTCTGCGCTTTTTCCAAGGATGGTCAGGAAGCGGGGGGCTACACCTTGGCCCTCAACGAAATCCTGGCCAAGGCGGCTGAGGCGAGCGCGGCCGGGGCCACCGAGATTCACATGGTAGGCGGGCTGCATCCTGAACTCCCTTTCGATTTCTACCTGGAGATGCTGGCGGCGATCAAGTCGGACAACCCGCGACTGCACCTCAAGGCCTTTACCGCGGTGGAGATCGATTACTTTGCCCGAATCAGCGAGCAGACGGTGGAGGCGGTGATTGCCGAGCTCAAGGCGGCCGGTCTTGATTCCATGCCCGGTGGCGGCGCCGAAATCTTCGGCAAGGAAGTGCGCGATCGGATCTGTCCGGAGAAGATTTCCGGAGAGCGCTGGCTGGAGGTTACCGAAAAAGTTCATCGCGCCGGGCTCAAGACCAACGCCACCATGCTGTTCGGTCATCTCGAGGCGTACGAGGATCGTATCGATCATCTTAGTCGCCTGCGCCGTTTGCAGGACAAAACCGGCGGCTTCCAGACCTTCATCCCGCTGGCTTTTCAGCCGGACAACACCCGGGTGCCCGGAGCCAAGGGGGTAGGCGGGGTCGACGCCCTCAAGACCCTCGCCATCAGCCGCATCTATCTCGATAACTTTCAGCACGTCAAGGCCTACTGGGTGATGCTGGGACTGAAAATCGCCCAGGTCTCGCTGGCCTTCGGGATCAATGACCTCGACGGTACGGTGGTCGAGGAAAAGATCGGCCACGATGCCGGCGCCGATTCCCCCCAGGCTATGAACAAGGAGCAGATCGTCGCGCTGATCCGCAAGGCCGGGCGAGTTCCGGTGGAGCGGGATACCCTCTACAACGAACTGCGGGTGTTTTGAAAAGGTAGAATCGAATGTTGGAACGTATTTCCAGAAAAATATCCAAAGGTGAGGTGATCAACCGAGCCGAAGGTCTATTCCTCCTCACCGAAGCCGACCTGCTCGAAGTCGGCAAGCTGGCTGACGGCATCCGCCGGCAACGGCATCCGCACAACCGGGTGACCTTTGTCGTTGATCGCAACGTCAACTACTCCAACGTTTGCGAATCGAAATGCAAGTTCTGCGCGTTCTATCGCAACGTCGGGGATGTCGACGCCTACCTGCTCGATGTTGAGACGATCTATGCCAAAATCCAGGAGCTGGTCGAGAACGGCGGCACCCAGCTGCTGATGCAGGGGGGCTTGCACCCGGAATTGAAGATCGACTGGTTCGAATCGCTGTT
>JAQYWA010000399.1 GCA_030145265.1 Desulfuromonas sp.
CGGTGGGGCACAGCATGACCTTGCGGGAAGACGTCTTTCGGCGAGAGCCTATTCTGAAGTTTCTACTGCAACTGGCGGAA
Source organism: Desulfuromonas sp. (assembly GCA_030145265.1). Classification (GTDB taxonomy): domain Bacteria; phylum Desulfobacterota; class Desulfuromonadia; order Desulfuromonadales; family Trichloromonadaceae; genus Trichloromonas. The sequence continues at coordinate 81 of JAQYWA010000399.1, forward strand.
ATGGTCGGCCGCCGAGCCAGAAAATACGACGTTCGCGGCCGAACCGTGACACTGACCATCCGCTATGCCGACTTCACGACCTTCAGCCGACAGCAGACCATGACCGCGGCCGTCAACCAGAGTGACGACATCTACCGGGCCAGCATCCGCATTCTCGATTCCCTCGAACTGGCTCAACCAGTACGCCTGCTCGGACTGCGGCTGTCAGGCCTTCAGCAACAGGGCCGGCAGTTGTCGCTGTTTGAGGAGGACAGGAGAAGCCAGAAACTGGCGGAGTCAATGGACAGGGTGAATGATCGCTACGGCGACTTCACCCTGATGTTCGGCAGTCTGCTTGATCAGAAAGGGAAAGCAAGCCACGTCATCTCGCCGGCGTGGCGGACGGAGGGGATTCGCAACGTCACCGTTCTGTAACGGCAACGCTGGCCGGAACAGCACCATGCATCTAATTCGTGATTATTCGAACCAGGCCGAAGTCAGCGGCGGCAACTTCACCAGGAAGAAGCGGCTTTCCCCATCAAGACATTAAGCAGGCGATCGACTAAAACTGTACAGAAAGAAGCAACATCAACAAAAAAAGAGCAATGATCCTGAGGGCCATTGCCTTTTCATCTCTTCGGGTTTCATGGGGTCATTGTTCACGGTCGTCAGCCGGCGTTTTCCCTAGCTTGCCCTTTCGGTTTGCAGCGTCCACTGAAGCGTTAAAAATCCTGAGCACCGGAAGCAACTGAAAGAGCGCAATCAAGGCGCATACTCCCAGAAAAACCAGAACGATGACTTTTCCCTCGAGGTCTCCGGTTTCACTCCCAGCCGTAACCGGAGGCGAAAGCCCCGGAACCGGCTCCCCAGCGAGCAACGCCGACAGCGACCAATCCACTCGCCGCATGCGGTCAGCTAAGCCAGAGCCTCCAGCTGCGGCAGGCGATGCGGCGGGCTGGGAGGCATATGGGGATGCTTTTCGAATGCACAATGCACCGCTAGGCGCAGCTCTTCAAGATCTTCGGGAGTTACCGGCCTGAGCGCGTGATAAAAAATGCCCTCGCCGCGAACCTTGCGCAGAAGCGGAAGAGAATCCTCATCCGAAACCAGGATAATCATCAGATCCCTGTTGCATTTTTTCAGAAGGGGGATAAGCTCGATCGCCAGCATGTTGTCAAACTCCATCCCCAGTAAAAGGACCTGCGTCCTGTTTTTCAGTGCATCCCGCAAGATCTCGACCACAGAATTGGCCAGTTTAATCTGGTACCCCTCCTCGGCAAAGAGCTTTTTCATTTGCTCGCGAGATTCCGATTTTTTGTCGGCTATATGAAGTACTCGCATCATCCTTCGCCTTTCAACGTTGATCAATCATGGCTGAAAAACCCCAGGCAGGAGTTCAACCGGCCGGCTCTGACAAAATGGTCGAACAATCCCGATCTTTTTCACAACATCCCGCGTATCACTACTCCACGGTTGCATCTCAAACCAGGACCCTCTGCATATACACATAGCAGTGGGCATGCCAATTTCAAAACGACTCCAAACAAAAACATAAGATATTGAATTTTAAAGGCTTTTCTGTGCGGCAATAAAAAGGATCAACGCCGGCAAATTAAAAGCGTATAGGAATTTCATACGGGAAGCGGGAAGGAGGGTCGAAGGCTTTTTCAGCAGGCAGGAACAACCACCTGAAATAAATGACATTTTTTCAAAATAAAAAAAATGTATAGCCAAATTATACAGCGGCAGATTTTCAATGTGAGGACCGGAACACGTATCTCGGCGAGAGATATGAAGGGTCCGAGTTCAATCCTCAAGCTTGCTGAGAAGCTTTTTTTCGGTGCGGATGCCCTCGCTGCAATAGGTCCAGATCTGATAATACTCAAGGGCAAAGATGGTGAAACCGGCGGCAAAAACCGCCCAGAAGTTTTCTGGCAGAACCTTTGCGTAATAATAAAAGGCATAAAAACCGGACAGATAACCGAGATGCGACCAGCCACGGTAGGTATCTGCCCCCTCCATCATCCGGGACAGGATCAGGATCAGAGCGGAAAAACTGTAGACGACCAGAGCAATACTGATCAACTTTACCGGGGGAGCAGCGCCAAGCACGGCACGGGCGCCATCTGGAATCGCTGGCAAAAATTCGAAATTCTGCTGAGCACCGAGGCTGATAA
>JAQYWA010000030.1 GCA_030145265.1 Desulfuromonas sp.
GGTTTTACTCCGACGTAGACAGTGGATATGCCAAAGGTCAGGTCATGATGAACGACCTCGGCAAAGCCGGCGTCGCGCATCATGGCTTTGAATGTTTCCTGATCGGGAAATTCAAGGACCGAATCGGGAAGATATTGATAGGCGCTACGCGTGGAGAGCAATCCGCCGATCCAGGGGAGCACCTTGCGGAAGTAGAAATTGTAGAGCGCCTTGAACAGTCGACTCTTGGGGTTGGAAAATTCCAGGATAACGGCGCGGCCGCCCGGCTTGAGCACCCGGCACATTTCCTCCAGCCCGGCCGGACGATCAACCACGTTGCGGATGCCGAAGGCAATGGTGACGCCATCGAACTGAGCATCAGGATGAGGCATCGACTCGCAGGGAGCATTGACCAGAACGATGCGGTCACGATAGGGCGAGCGGTCGACCTTTTCCTGGCCGACGCGCAGCATTCCCGGAGTCAAATCGGCGCCGACAATAGTCAGGGAATCAGGACTGCGGGAGGCGATCTCCAGGGCGACATCACCGGTACCGGTTGCCACGTCGAGAATCCGCCCGTTTTCCGGAAGATTCAGCTTGCCCACGGCAAACGTCCGCCAGCGGCGGTCGATCCCGAGCGAAAGTAGGCGGTTCAGCAAATCATAACGGGGGGCGATGGTGTCGAACATCTCGCGGATTCCCCGCCCCTTCTCGGAAAGATTAAACATGACGATAGCTCCCACGTTAAAAAAGTCTGACGCGGCACGTTTTATCACACCATTTGCCGGGCTGTCAGTAAAAAAAGCCTTTTCCGGCTGCAGCGGACGGATTATACTTCGGCGGCATTTCACCTTAGATCTGAGGAGAATCACATGCTGCCAGTCATCGTCACCGCCGCCATCATCCGCCGAGACAATTGTGTACTCATCACAAAACGGCCAGAAACCAGCAGGCACGGCGGCATGTGGGAATTCCCCGGCGGCAAGCTTGACCCCAACGAATCGCCGCAGGAAGGGCTGCGCCGGGAACTGCACGAAGAGCTCGGGATCGACAGCGAGGTAGGCGACATTTTCGAAACCATTTATTTTCGCTATCCCCAGGGAACTGTCCTGATCCTGGCCTATGAATGCCGGCACCGGCACGGAGCACTCCGCAACCTCGAAGTCGATGAACATCGCTGGGTGCCGGTCAAAGACCTCGGACAATACAACCTGCTCCCCGCTGACGCCCCCATTGTGGACAAACTGATCCGCTGCAGTTATTGACCACCCGTTCCTGCCTCAGGCAGATACGTTTTTTGCTCCGGTGCCCTTCATACAATCATTAAAGCCGCTCTACCTTTCCCACAAAAACCGGCGGCGACGCCTACGCTGTTTAATAGTAACGCGACTGATTCGTCGAGAGAAACACCGCGCAAAACTAAATACATCAATCCTTCCAATCGCTTGCCCCCTGCCAAGACCAGCCCAAACAACTATAAAACAGCACTTAACACAGCGCGACATGATCTCTAGAAAATCGATAAAGAAAAAAACCATCTGCAGGAAACTCTACAGACAGCAATACGACGCCCAGCCCCCCAAACACACACAAACATGGGCGCCATGCAGATCGCAACACCGTTCGCCTTTTTCCTCCATACACCGACAAATAGAGTTGACATAAATAAAACACTGTATTACTTTTCATGCACAAGGTAAAAAATTCTTCCTCACGCTTGAGAAATCCATCCCCAGCGAAGGAGTCACCACTTGCCCAGCAGAGGGAAAGATTCTTATTCGATACAATCGGTGGAAAACGCCCTCAATGTCCTTGAAGCGCTCTGCGATGAAGAGGGCGGGGTCAGGATTTCCCACTTGAGCGAAAAGCTCGGCATGAACAAAACCAGTGTATTCCGCTTGCTGGCGACATTTGAGAACCGCGGCTACGTAGAACGGGAACCCAGCTCGGGGAAATATCGCCTGGGCCTGGCGGCCTACGAAATGGGACAGAAGTTCCTCTCCCGCATGGGCCTGCTGAAAAAAGCTCGACCCGTGATGGACCGCCTGGTTCGCGAGTGCAACGAGGCCATCTACCTGGCCGTTCGCCGCAATGACGACCTGCTTTTTCTCGACGTCGTCGACACCCCCCTGCAGGTAAAAATCGTCTCACTGGTCGGCAAGCGTTACCCGCTTGAGACTTCAGCTGCCGGCAAGATCCTGCTGGCCGGCGCTCCCAGCGGAGATGAACCCTCCAAAGACAGAAAAAACCATACCACAGCCAAGCCTCTTGCCAACATCCTCGCCAAAGAGTTGCAAGAAATACACGACAACGGGTTCTGTATTGACCTCGGAAGCCTCGGCGAAGGAGCCACCTGCCTTGCCGTACCGCTACGAAACATTCACGGAGAAATCGCCGCCGGGCTCTGCATGATCGGCCCCGACTTCCGCATGAACCCTGCCCAGATCGAGCAACAACTCCTTCCTCGCCTGAAAGATGCCGGCGAAATCATCTCCTCAAAACTCGGCTATCTAGGCCCCCACATGAGTAAAGACCTTTACTGAAACGTCCATTCCATTTATAACTAGATGAAACCATCTAGAGGAGGATGAGAATGCCCACAAGGGAACGAGTGGACGTTAATTTTTTCAGGCCCTCAACCGAGAACATGAAGGCGGAAGTGCGCATTGTCAAAATCGTACTCATTTGCTGGGCGTTGTTGAGCTACGGCATACCCGTCATAATCTACCTGGCCGGACTCGGCGACCCTTCAGGCCTCGGCGAATCATTCATCACCCGCGCCCGGTTCCTGGGCTTTCCGCTGCACTACTGGCTGATCGCCCAGGGCTGCACCATCGGCTACATTCTGCTGTGCAAGCTCTACTGCATGCTGTGGGACAAAAAAATAACCCGACAGGGCCCCCGGAGGAAATCCTAGTGAATAGAACATTGCTGATTTTCTGCCTGACCCTGACAGCAATCTGCTGCTTGACCGGCAACCTCTTCGCTGCGTCCGGCGAAGAAATCTACCAGGTCGAGCAGGGATTCAAGCTGATTCCGGCGGTCATCATGGTCGCGCTGCTGTGCGTCTATGTCGGCGTCGGTTTCCTTTCAAAAGTGTCCGACACTTCGGGATACTGGATTGCCAGTCAGGGGATCGGCAAGTTTGGCAACGGCGCCGCTATCGCCTCGGACTGGATGTCGGCCGCCTCGTTCATGGGAGTGGCCGGCCTGCTCTACCTCAAGGGATGGTTCGGCCTCGGCTACATTATCGGCTGGACCGGCGGCTACGTACTGCTGCTATGCCTGATTGCCGCCCAGCTCCGTCGCTTCGGCAAGTACACCATCCCCGAATTCCTCGGCGACCGCTACGACTGCCACACGGTGCGCCTGATCGCCGCCTCGGTGACCGTTATCATTGCCATCACCTATTCCACCGCCCAGTTCAAGGGAATCGGCCTGATCTGCGGCTGGATCTTCGGCATAAGCTATACCTCCAGCGTCTTTTTTGCCGCCGGAGTGGTCTGCGCCTACATGCTGATCTCGGGGATGGCGGGAGTCACCCGCAACCAGCAGATTCAGTACGTAGTGCTGATCTGCGCCTTCATGATTCCCCTGTGGGTGCTGATCAAAAATGCCGGCGGTGCCGGCATCCTGCCGCAGCTCGAATACGGCAACATCCTCTCCGGCCTAATGGAAGGCCAGGTCGCCGGCGGGGCCCTTAACACCGAAGACACCGAAAAACTGCGCCAGATCTATCTCCCCTGGGGCGCCGGCAGCTGTTACCAGTTCATCGCCCTGGTCTTCACTCTGATGGTCGGCACCGCCGGCCTGCCCCATATCATGATCCGCTTCTACACCGTCAAAAACGAGGACGTCGCCCGCAAATCAGTCATCTGGGCCCTGTTTTTCATCGGCCTGCTGTACTGGTCTTCGCCAGTCTACGCGGCCATGGGCAAGTTCTGGAATCCCATGGGAAGCAGGGCAGTGGCCGACGTCATCATCCTCTCGGCCCCCGAAAAGGCCAACCTGGGAATCGTCTTTATCGGCTGCCTTGCTTCGGGCGCCATGGCCGCTGGGCTTTCCACCGTCGCCGGACTGCTGGTGGCCGGTGCCTCGGCCATCGCCCACGACTGGTACGCCACCGTGCTCAAGCCGGACTGTACCGACAAGCAGGCGCTGCTGGTCGGTCGCATTTTCACCGCCATCCTCTGCGGCATCGTCATCTTTACCGCCCTCAATCCCCCGGCGCTAATCGCTCAGATCGTCGCCATGGCCTTTGCCATCGCCGGCAACACAATTTTCCCCGTGGTCGTGCTCGGCATCTGGTACTCCAAATCCAATAAATACGGCGCCCTGGCCGGCATGATCTGGGGCCTTGGCATGACCCTGCTCACCATGACCGGCTGGATTTTAGGAATCGAGTTCTTCGGCCCCTACGGGCTGATGCCGGCCACCTCGTCGGCACTCATCGTCTGCCCGATCGCCTTTCTGCTCAACATTATCGTCTCCAACGTCATGGCGGAAAATGTAACGGAAGAAACGGCGGACAAAAGTGACCACATCCTGCGTAAACTTCACAACCTGCCGGGACATGTCGATGAGCGGCCTTCGCCCCTCTGAAATTTCACCTCGAGCCCGGCCTGGCGCCGGGCTCGAGTCAATCAAGCGAGTCCACCATGTTCAAGCTGCTCACCCGCAAACGCCTAGCCATGTTTTTCGGCATCATGGGCATTGTCCTAATGGGGGTCGACCTGATGATGACGAGGAACTTTTTCACTCACATCGGCGAATTGATGGTGGCCAGCCTGTCCTGCTTTGGCCTGGCCCTGTTTCTCAACCGCGACCCGAAGAACAAGCCCGGCGGGACAAGCTCCTGACGCTGCCTTTCTCCTGACGCTGCCTTTCCCATAGCAGGAAAGCTGCAAAAAACGTTTGCCATGCCGCCCGTTAGAGATTAAAATTACTAAAGTATTGTCGGGCCGGGCCTGTATTGACAGTGCCTCTCCCTCAGACTGCCGGAACAACCCGGCCACTGCCTCCATGGATTCTTCTATGCCCCTTGTCAAGCATCTCAAAGAAATGGAACCCTTCAGCAGCCTGCCGGACTCCATCCGAGACGAAATCTGCTCGTCGGCCGTCCTGAAAAGGTTTTCTGGCGGAACCTACATCTACGAGCAGAACGACCCACCCACCGGATTTCTTTATGTAATCAAAGAGGGCATGATCGAAATCACCGTGTTCGCTCCGGAAGGGGAGGAAGTGGTTGCCGACTTACACAACGAAGGCACCTTCTTCGGTGGTACCCCGATTTTTACCGGGGAGCCCTACACCGGAGGGGCGCGGGCGGTAAAAAACACCGATTGCTACCTGATCCCCGAAAACATCCTGAAGCGTGTCGAAGGCAATCATCCGCAGCTTAGCGACTACTTCACCCGCATCATCCACTCCCGCGTTCGCAAGCTGTATAAAGAACTTGTTGCCGACCACACCCAGCAATCCCTGACCCACATGGAGGCCTACCCGTTCAAGAAACGCCTCTCCGAAATCATGACATCCCCAGTGGACGGCTGTGCCTCGACAGACACCGTTCGCGAAGTAGCCAAACGTTTGACCAAAAGACAGATCAGCGCAGTACTGGTAACCGACGAAAACAACATTCCCCTGGGAATCATCACCGAACGCGACCTGGTTGCCAACGCCCTGGCTCTTGACGCAGGCAATCCTGACACCTTAACCGCCGCCGAGGTCATGACCAAGCGCCCCCTTTCCATGCCCCCCTCAACCTACATGTACGAGGCCATGGCCTACATGCTCAATCACAACATCCGGCACCTGCCGGTGGTCGAGAACGGTGAGGCCGTCGGCATCGTAACCGTACGTGATCTGATGCGTTTCCGCAGTCAAAAAGCAATGCTGCTAGTCGGTAACATCCGCGAGGAGAAATCGTTGGAGGGGTTAGCAACAATCCACAGGGAAATCGTCACCGTTGCCCGCACCCTCCTTTCGGAAACCCGCCAAACTCCCGAAGTCATGGAAATCCTTTCGTACATCCACCACGGCATTATCCGTCAGACGTACAACATCTGTATGGAACAGATGCTGGCCGAAGGGTACATAGTTCCGGATATCCGTTACTGTTTCCTGCTCATGGGGAGCGGCGGACGCCGAGAAATGCTGCTCAACCCGGATCAGGACAACGGCTTTATCTACGAAAACGTGCCTGATGAACGGCTGCCGGAAATCGAGGATTTTTTCGTCCCCTTCGCCGAAAAGATCGTCAGCGCCCTGCACCAGGTTGGCTACCCACTGTGTCACGGCAAGGTAATGGCCAACAATCCTCGCTGGTGCGGACGGGTACAGGACTGGTACGATCGCATCAACGACTGGGTCATTAACCCGGAACCCAAAAAGGTGCGCTATTCATCGATACTTTTCGACTTTGCCTCGATCGCCGGCGACGCTGGCCTGGCCCAGGACCTGCGAGATATCGTGAATCATGAAATCCGCGATTTCCAGGGCTTTCTCTACCACATGATGTCTCTCGACCTGCGCTACAAGGTTCCGGTCGGCCTGCTCGGACGCTTTTTGCTGGACAAAAGTGAGGAACACAAGGGGGAGCTATCGCTCAAACATGGCGGCAGCATCTACATCGTCGATTGCATCCGCATGTTCGCCCTCGAAAAGGGGCTGCACGAATTAACCACCCTCGAGCGGCTAAAGACGCTGGTCAAGCGCAACGTCTTTTCCCAGGAAACCGCCGAGCATATCCGCGCGGCCTTCGAAGCGCTGACCTTTTTAAGACTGCGCAACGAGATTTCTCTCATCGAGGCAGGCCAATCACCGAGCCACTACCTCAACCCTTATGATCTCACCAAAATCGAACAGGATCTGCTCAAGGAAGCATTTCACACGGTCAGCAAGCTCCAGGAAGCAGCCAAGCGACACTTTGCCCGCACCCCCTTCTGAATCCTGTCGAGGACCTGAATGAAATCGCATCCCAGGACCACATCTGGCCTGCTGGAAGGCCAGCAAGATGAGTATTTTCAAAAAAAACCATTGAAACCCTTCCCGCAGCAATGCTAGATTAGCCTCCAAACACTTGAAATTCGTAAATAAAAGGGAGGAAAAATGAAATTTTTCGCGACTGTTGTCATGGTTCTGCTGCTGGCGGGCACCGTTTCCGCCGAAATTGTTACGGTTGCCGTTTCCAAAGCCGAACTGAGAAGCAAGCCCGCCGTGGGAGCTTCTTCGGTGGTCAAAACCGTTACCATCAACACCCCCCTTTCGGTACAAAAAACACAGGATCGTTATTTCCTGGTAAAAGATTTTAAGGGCAATCTCGGTTGGATCCACGAAACCCTGGTCAACAAGGAACAAGCCGTGGTGGTTGAAAACGACGGCGTCAACGTCCGCAAGGGACCGGGCAAGGATCATACCGTAGTGTTCAAGGCGATGCGCGGCGAGGCCTTCATGGTTCTCGACCAGTCCGAGGACTGGCTGCAAATCAGCGACCAGCAAGGCCGCACCGGCTGGATCTGGAAATCCCTCACGTGGGGGCTGTAAAACACAATCAACCGACGAGTCTGCAAAGCGGGCCACTTCCTCACGAAGTGGCCCGCCGACGTTTAAAGCGCTAACGCATCCCACCGCCAGAACCAAATCACCGGTTCTCTTTACCGGCAAACTCTGTTAAACATAAAAGTACGGCTTGCCGCCGGGAAACTGCCGCCGAGCCAAGTTGTTTCTTCTTTCGCATTCCGGGAACCACCTGACATGAAAAAGCTTATCATTGCCCTGATCCTGCTCGCCCTGACCGGCGGCGCCTTCCTGTGGTGGAAAGCCTCGGCCAAAAATGACCAGGTCCGAATTCTTTCGACCGAAAAGGTCGAACGCGGTGCAGTGCGCAAGGTCCTCGAAGAAACCGGCATCATCAAATCCCAGGTCGGGGGAATCGTCAAAATTGGCGCCCGCTCCACCGGCACCATCGACCGCATGCTGGTCAAGGTCGGCGACCGGGTCGAGGCCGGCCAACTTGTGGCACGCATCGACAACCGCGAACTAGTGGCCCAGGCCGACGAGTCCCGTGCCCGTCTCAACTCGGCCCGGGCTGAACTGGATCGGATCGAAAAGGTCTACCCGCTACGCATCGCCGAGGCGCAGTCGGCGCTGGATCTGGCCGAGGCTCGAACTACCTACTCGCAAAACAACTACCGGCGCCAGCAGTCTCTCGTCGCGGAGCGGGTCATCTCCACGGATGAGCTGGAGAAGGCCCGTCAGCAGGCGGACATCGACGCCAGCCAGGTGCGTGCAAGCCGGGCCGCCCTGGAACGCGAGCAGGAGGACTTCGTCCAGGAACGCAGCAAGGCGAAACTAGCGGTGCGCCAGACCGAAGCAGCCCTGAGCGCTATCGAGATCCGGATTTCCTACACCAACGTCAAGAGCTCGATCACCGGCACGGTCAGCCAGGTCACCGCTCAGGAAGGGGAGACCATTGTCGCCGGGCTGCAAGTGGCCAACCTGGTGACGGTAATCGACCCGACCCGTCTCGAAATGTGGATCTACGTCGATGAAACCGACGTCGGCCTGGCCCGGTCCGGCCAACCGGTCGAGTTTCGGGTCGACGCCTACCCTGGGCGCACCTTTGCCGGAGCCATCGCCACCATCTACCCGGAGCCGGAAATCCGCGACAATATCGTCTACTACCGAGCCCTGGTCGAGATCGACCGGGAGCAGGCCGAACTACTGCGTCCGGAGATGACCACCCAAGTGCAGATCGTGGTCGAGGAGCGCGCCAACGTGCTGAGGCTCCCCAACGCCGCCCTCAAATGGGTCGACGGCAGCCAGGTCGTCTTTGTCCAGAAGCCGGACGGCAGCATCGGCCGGTCCACGCCGAAACTTGGTCTGGCCGGTTTGGCCCACAGCGAAGTGGTCGAAGGGCTGGCCGAGGGGGACCAAGTCGCTACCCAGGTCGAACTGCCGCAACAGGCCGGAAAGAAGAAGAAACCGTGAGCCATCATCCGGTCATCCACCTCGAGGACATCTGCAAGACCTTCAGCCTGGCCGGCCAACCGGTCGAAGTGCTGAAAGGCATCTCCCTGCAGATCGACCCCGGCGAATTCATCGCCCTGCTCGGCACCTCCGGCTCGGGCAAGTCGACCCTGATGCATATCCTCGGCCTGCTCGACCGCCCCACGACCGGCCGCTACAACCTGGCCGGTCAGGACGTGTCGCAGCTGCCGGATGAACGGCTCAGCGAACTGCGCAACAGCATGGTCGGCTTCATCTTCCAATCCTTCTACCTGATCCCCTACGTTTCGGCCCGTGAGAATGTCATGCTCCCGGGACTCTACAGCAGCACCCCGGGGCGGGTGCTCAAAGCCCGAGCCGAGGAACTGCTGACCCTGGTCGGCCTGGCCGATCGTATGGATTTCAAGCCCGGCCAGCTCTCCGGCGGCCAGCAGCAGCGCGTCGCCATTGCCCGGGCCCTGGTCAACGACCCCCAGGTGCTGCTGGCCGACGAACCGACCGGCCAGCTCGACTCGAAAACCAGCGGCGAAATCCTCGATCTGCTCAGCGACATCCACCGCCAGGGACGCACCGTGATCCTGGTGACCCACGACTTGGCGACCGCCAACTACGCCGGACGAAAGATCTTTCTCGATGATGGTCGCATCAAAAACAGTTGATCTCGTCCGCCTGTCCTGGCGCATCCTGCACATGGCCTTGACTGCGGTCTGGGCCCATCGGCTGCGCAGCTGCTTCGTCATCCTCGGCGTCGCCTTGGGAATCGCCTCGCTGACCATCATCGTCGCCGCCGTGGATGGCGCCGAGCGCAAAGCCTACGAAATCGTCGATTCCTTCGGCCCCGACGCGGTTTTCATTCTCGGCGGCGACATCCGCAACCGGGCTGTTGGTCAACGCACCAACACCCTCTCCTACGCGGATGCCGAAGTGCTGCGCCAGTCGCTACCCGGGGCCTACCGGGTGGTCCCGATGCGGGCCCAGCACAACCTGCCGGTCCGCTTCGAAAACAACAAAATGCAGGTCTCCGCCATTGTGGGCGCCACCGCCGGTTATGCCGATGTCTGGAACTGGCCGCTGTCCGAGGGGCGGGATTTTTCCGAAGAAGATATCCAGCGCGGCGCCAAGGTCTGCCTGATCGGCGACACCCCGGCGAATGAACTGTTCGGTGACCGCTCGCCGGTCGGACGCACTATCTATATCGAAAAACTACCGGTCCAGGTGATTGGCCGCCTGTCGTACCGGGGCTTCTCCGGTGGCGGTGGTTCGATCGACGAACGGATCATTCTGCCGATCACCACCCTGACCCAGCGCTTCAACCTCGACCGCAAATACTTTCGCGCCCTGCGGGTCAAGTTCACATCGACGGAAAACATGGATTTTCACGTCGAGAATCTGACCAGTCTGCTGCGCAAGCAACACAACCTGGCGGAGGGCCAACCCGACGATTTCAGCATTCTGACCGCCGACGAGATTCTCGGTTTTCTGTCGATGTTCAAGGGTGGCCTGTTGCTTTTTCTGGGGATCACCGCCGCGGTGGCCATCGTGGTCGGCGGCTTCGTTCTGGCCAATCTCTTTTACCTCAGCGTCGACGAGCGCAAGTCGGAGATCGGCCTAAAAAAAGCCCTGGGGGCAAAAAACAGCGCCATCCTCCTGCAAGTGCTCGCCGAAGCGGTAATCCTGACCCTGATCGGCTCCCTGTTCGGCATGGCGATCGGGATGGGCATGGCGCAACTGCTCGAACGACTCGGCATCCTGGAAATCCTCTTTTCCTGGAAGGTCTTTACCTATTCAACCCTGTCGTCCGTGGCGATCGGAATTTTGTTCGGCCTGCGGCCAGCCAGAAAAGCGGCGGCCATGGTGCCGATAGAAGTGCTCAAGGGATAAAAGCTTTAAGTCAAAAACGATCTCACGCAAAGCCGCAAAGACGCTAAGAAAGACAAAGGCTTAAAAGCTTTTCTGGACACGGATAAAATCGGATTAACACGGATTTTACAATCATGAACCCAAAACCTTATTCATGCTTATTCATGTTTATCTTTGCGACTTTGCGTCTTGAGAGAGCGAAGCGAACGGGCGTGAGAAAGTTTTGGTTTTTGAATAAAAGAACAACTGCCTACGAGCCGACGAATGCCTCTTAGTCTAAAGATAGCCCTGTCATCCCTGCGCGCCCACCGCCTGCGCACTATTCTGGCCATGGTCGGAGTGCTGCTCGGCGCGCTGGCCCTGACTGGGGTGCAACACGTTTCCCGGGCCATGCTGGAGAAGACCGAGGTCGAGACGGCCAAGCTCGGCACCAACCTGTTTATAGCCCGCACTGGCCAGGTTTCCTTTCGCCGGGCGGGAACGGCCCGAGCTCGCAATGTGGCCCTCACCTTTACCCTCGGGGATGCCCAGGCGCTGATGGACGGCATCCCTTCCGTACGTCTCGGAGCGCCGTTTATTGAAAAAACCATGTCGGTGCGCTTCGAGGACATCAAGATTCCCTGCCAACTGGTCGCCACGGGTCCCGATTACCCGCTGATTCGCAACTTCAAACCCGAACACGGCCGCTTCTTCAATGCAGCAGAAGAAACCGGGCGGGAGCGCGTAGTGGTGCTGGGAGCTAAGATCGCAGAACGCCTCTTCGGCTCGGCAGCCAAGGCGTTGGATCAGCAGGTCTTTTTCTACCGGGCCGGGGCCCGGGTGATTGGAGT
>JAQYWA010000400.1 GCA_030145265.1 Desulfuromonas sp.
CCAGGCCGGCGCATTGCCGAGGACGGTGGAACCGAACTCCCGCTCCATCAGCACGAAGCGGCCGGCGTGCCAGGCGCAAAGGGCGCAGACGGCGGCGGTGAACAGACCGGTGACGAGTTGCGCCCAGGCCTTGAACCGGTCGGGGAGCAGCCGGGAAAGAACGTCGATCTGGATGTGCCTGCCCTCACGACTGGCCGCCACCGCCCCGGCCATGCCGAGCCAGAGGAGCAGGATTTTCAAAAACTCGTCGGCCCAAAGCAGACCGCCGCCCAGCAGGTTGCGGGCGACGATCTGCCATACCGCCAGGCCGACCATGGTCAGTAGCAGGGTGCACAGCAGCAGGTTCTCCAGCACGCGACCGGCGCGCTCGAGAGAATCCCGAAATTTCATCATGGCTGAGACTGCCCCCGATAGCGGCTCAGGATTTCGATTACCCGGAGATACAACTCTGGCGAGAACGCCCCCTTGGCGCTCAACCGCTCCAGCGCCACCTCGGCCCGCTGACGCATGATCTCGACTTCCCCCGGTTTTGGAGTCACGAAAGTCAATCCCTCGCGGCGCAGGGTGTCGATGGCGGACTGTTCGTCGGCCCGGTTCTGCTGATCGAAGTGAAGGTAGACCCGCTCCATCACCTCGCGGACCACCTGCTGATCAGCCTCGCTCAGCTTGGCAAAGGCCCGCTGATCGATAGCCAGGGTAGCAAACAGGTAAGCCATCGGTGCCTCGGTGATGTACTTGACCCGGGTGTGCCACTGAAAAGCCAGGGCGCCGATGGGCGAAACACCGACGATATGCACCAGACCGGTCTGCAGCCCGGTCAGCACGTCGCTGATCGGCAAGGTGATCGGTGACAGTCCGAGTCCCTGCATAACCTCTGCGGTCACGCCATCCCCTTCGGGCACCCAGAGCTTCTGATTTTTGAGATGTTCCAGCAGGGAGATGGGATGATTGCCCATCAGCAGGGCAAAGCCCCCTTCGGCAAAGCCGAAACTGACGAAGCCGTTTTGCTCCAGTCCCTGTTTGAGCACCGGATCAAGCTCGGCACGCACGTGATCGACTTCATCCAGGGTATTGAACAGTAGCGGCAGGCCGTAGATGCGCAGGTCCGAATAGATTTCCGCCAGCCCTCCGCCGGTAAAGGCGCCGCCCTGCAACTGACCAATGCGGATCTTTCGCAGCATGCTCTTTTCGTTGCCCATGACCCCGCCGCCGTAAAGCTTGAGCTCGACCCGGCCGGCGGTACGCTCTTTAATCTCGGCCGCGCCATCGCGCATCTGCGTCATCCAGGCCGAACCTTCCGGGGCCAGGGTAGCCAGCTTGATGGTGGCCGCCGAGACGGGCGCAGCGACAACCAGCATCAGCAGAAGAGCCAGCAGGGGGATTTTCATTGCGCACATGACAACCTCCGTGCCCGGATCAGGCGCCGGTCAAAAGTAATCATCAGCCGTGTCGAGTAGCCGTTGGGCCTCTTCCTGCGCCAATATATTGAACAGGGTCAGTTCGTCGGCCACGGGGTCGGCGTTCAGCACCTCATGGAGCAGCCGGTCGTGCAGTTCACGATCATAGAGCATCCGCGCATAGCCCCGGGCCAGCTCGACCCGGGCCGCCAGACTGCGCCCTTCGGACAGGGCGATGGCCCGTTCCAAATGGGCCCGCCCCCGCTCCGGCTCGCCCCCCAGCGAGGGGGGCCGCAGCAGGCGCAGGATGCCCAGGTAGAGCTGGGGGCCACCCTGCTGAAAACCTTCGTCCAGTTCCACCAGGCGGGCGAACAGCGCCTCGACCCGGGATAGTTCGGCCAAAACTTGAAACTTCCCGCCATCAGCCTGCAAACGGGCCATCCAACCGACCCCGAAAGCATACAGGGAGGGCATGTCGGCTTTTTCCAGCGTGCCCAGCCCGGCGGAGAACTCTGTAAATGACTTATCCCAGCTCGCGCAGAGAACTCCATCGCGGGCACAGATCGCCCGGACGCCATACTGCCAGGCCCGCTCGGCCAGCCGCAGCCGATGAGATGAACCTTCCGTCTCAAGAGCACTGCCAAGAGCGTGCAGAGCACTGGCGGAAACCAACAGTTCTTCGTCATCAGGGTCGTCCTGAATCAGACCATCGAGCAACAGCAGGTAGGCCGGAATCCCCTGCCTGACCGTTTCGGGATCAGGGTTGTTGAGCACCGAACGAGCCATGCCGTCGCTCAAACTGCTGACGCAACCACACAACG
>JAQYWA010000031.1 GCA_030145265.1 Desulfuromonas sp.
CCTGCGCAAGCCTTGCATCCGGGGGCTTTTGATCCGCCCTGCACCGGTTGGTGTAAAGATGGGAGGGGCGGGAACAGCCTTGGCATCGTTGGCGATAAGGATGATAGAGGGATTTTGGTTCAGTCACAGACCACCTGCATAGCAGGTGGCTTGAGGAAAGCCCCTAAAAGCGGCTAATGCCGCCCCTCCTCCCCCTGTGACGCCGCCGGAGCTGCGTGGACGTTTTGCGAAACAGACGGACAAATGTTTGAGCGAAGCGAGTTTTTGTCCGTCCGCAAAATGTCTGCGCAGCGCAGGGAACCCAAAGGGCAAGGAGCGGGGTGCCCTTTCTCTGCTTACTCGCTTTGGGCAAGCAAAGAGAGTAAGTCGCCGTCTGGGGGCGAAACCCCAGGGTTTTGGTCCGAATCAAGTGGATGCCTGAAATACACGTTGGAACGGCGTGGCTTTTTCTAGTCACACCGGCAGAGCCGGTGGTTTACTGAACTACACAATTAGCGATACTTTGAGGGTGACAGATTGGCCCCAGGGGCAAGGCGTGGGGCGGGAGGAAACCCGCAGGCGTAGCAGCGCTACGCCGAGGAGTTGAATCCGCACCACAACGCCGCCAATGGGGTGAAGCTGACACCCGGGCAAGGACGAAATATGCAGAATTTTACCAACACCAACCGCCAGGAACCACAGAAAAAAAGCGCCGCGGCCCGGGTGCGTGGTTTTGACGAAATCTATCGCTACTACAACCTGGCCCAGGTGGCGCCCCAGGCCGAGCGTTGCATCCAGTGTGGCGACCCGTTCTGTACCGCCATCGGCTGCCCCTTGGGCAACTATATCCCGCAGTGGCTTGCGGCCATCGCCGACCGCGATGTGGAAAAGGCCTTCCTGCTCGCCAACGAGACCTCGCCCTTTCCCGAGATCCTTGGCCGGGTCTGCCCGCAAAGCCATCTGTGCGAGGGGGCCTGCACCCTCAACGACGGCTACGGGGCGATCACCATCGGCTCCATCGAGGCCTCGATCACCGATCTGGGCTTCGCGACTGGGTTGAAGATTCCCTTCCCCGGCGTCACCCGCAAACAGAAAGTGGCGGTAATCGGTTCTGGCCCGGCCGGTCTGTCCTGCGCTCACTTTCTGCTGCGGGCCGGGATCGGCGTCGACATGTACGAGCGTTCCGCCGAGGCGGGGGGGCTTTTGGCCATCGGCATCCCCAATTTCAAGCTCGACAAGGGGATCGTTCGCCGTCGTTTCGATATCCTTAAGCAAGCCGGGCTCAACCTGCATCTGGGTTGCGAGGTCGGCCGCGATATCGAGTTCGATGATTTGCTGAATAAATACGACGCCCTTTTTCTCGGATTGGGTTCCACCGGCGGTCGGTTGCCGCACCTGGACCACGAGCGCCACGGCAACGTTTTTCTTTCGATGGAGTTTCTTTCAGCGGTGCAGCAGCGGGTTTCCGGCGGCAAGCTGGAGCGCCGTTTCGATGTGCGCGGCAAGCGGGTGGTGGTGCTTGGTGGCGGTGATACGGCCATGGACTGCGTGCGCACCTCGATCCGTGAGGGAGCAGAAACGGTGACCTGCGTCTACCGCCGGGACGAGGCCAACATGCCGGGCAGCGTCAAGGAATATCACAACGCCATTGAAGAAGGGGTGGAGTTCTATTTCCATCGCGCCCCCAAGCAGATCATCGTCGACGACGATGGTCGCCTGACCGGGGTCGAGGTGCTCGAGACCTGTCTCGCCGAACCGGATGCCGACGGTCGTCGTGCGGTCAAGGAGGTCCCCTGCTCCGAGCACTGCGTACTGGCAGACGTGCTGATTCTGGCCCTCGGCTTCGACGTGGAGGATTATACCTTTCTGCCGCTGGCTGGTGTCGACATTCGTCACCGCCGGCTGGTCATCGACCAGGCCAACGGCCGCACCTCTCATCCCAAGGTTTTTGCCGGCGGCGACTGCCACCGCGGTGCCCACCTGGCAGTTACTGCCGCCGCCGACGGTCGCCGGGCGGCGTTGGCGATCATGGAGCAGTTGCTGAAAGACTGAGCCGGGGCGGCCTCAGGCCGCCCTTTTTTTATCTGCAGTGGTAGGAGGCTGTCGAACTTCACATAAACCGACTGCAAAATCGACTGATCGGCCCATATTTCCGACGATTTTCGCCAAATAGCCCTGCTATTCGCTCTCAAATCCTCGAAAATCTGGTCTCGACCATCCGATTTTTCGCCTCGGCCCGTCAAGTCCGACAGCCTCCTGGCAGGGTTCGGGTGCATCCCGGTAAATCCCTGCTATTCTTTTAATAAGAAATTTAACCATCTGGCGGGAGGAAAATATGAGCGATCAGCAGCGTTCTATCGAAGTGGCCGAGGCGGCCCGCGAAACCGAATGGAAAAAGCCGAGTTTTGTCGGCGAACTGTTCATGGGGCGGCTGCGTAGCGAACTGATATTCCCCTTTCCGCAGCAGTCCGCTGAAGACCGGGCGGCCGGCGATAAGGTGCTGGCCGAATTGAAGGCGTTCCTCGAGCAACAGGTCGATGCCGACCAGATTGACGCCAGAGGTCAGATCCCCAAGAAGGTGACCAACGGCTTGGCCAAGATGGGGCTGTTCGGCATCAAGCTGCCGCAGGAATACGGCGGTCTGGGTATGTCGCAGGTGAACTACAACCGGATTGTGCAGCTGGTGGCGAGCCACTGCGCCTCCACCGCGGTGCTGTTGTCGGCTCACCAGAGCATCGGCGTGCCGCAGCCGCTGAAGATGTTCGGCACCGATGAGCAGAAGGCCAAATACCTGCCGCGTCTGGCCAAGGGGGAACTGAGCGCCTTTGCCCTGACCGAGCCGGGGGCCGGCTCCGACCCGTCGAAGATGACCACTACGGCGACCCTCACCGAGGACGGCGAGGCCTACCTGATCAACGGTCTGAAGCTCTGGATCAGCAACGGTCCGGAGGCCGATCTGCTGATCGTCATGGCCCGAACCAACGACCCGGCGGAAAAGCGGCCGGAAATCACCGCCTTCGTCGTCGAAGGCAAGAGCGAGGGGCTGACCACCGCCCACCGCTGCGATTTTATGGGGCTTAGAGGGTTGCAGAACGGGTTGCTTAATTTTGACAACGTGCGGGTGCCGAAGGAGAACATCGTCGAGGGGGTCGGTCGCGGCCTGGCCCTGGCCCTGCGTACCCTCAATATCGGTCGTCTGACTCTGCCGGCCGCCTGCGGCGGAGCGATGAAGCAGGCCCTGGCGATGGCGGTGGAATGGGCCAACGAGCGTCAGCAGTGGGGGGCGCCGGTCGGCCATCACGAGGCGGTGGCAGCCAAAATCGCCACCCTTTCCGCCGAAATCTACGCGGTCGACTGCCTGACCTGGCTGACTTCGGCCATGGGTGACCAGGCGGAAACCGATATTCGTCTCGAGGCGGCCTTGGCCAAGCTCTTCTGCAGCGAGGCTCTCTGGCGCGGCGTCGATGAGGCGCTGCAGGTGCGCGGCGGGCGCGGCTACGAAACCGCCGCTTCGCTGGGCGGCCGGGGCGAGAAGCCGATGCCGATGGAACGGCTGCTGCGGGATGCCCGGATCAACATGATCATCGAGGGGACCAGCGAGATCATGCGGCTGTTCATCGCCCGTGAAGCGCTCGATCCGCATCTCAAGATGGCCGGTGCCTCGGCCACTTCGAACAAGGTCGATTATTTCGGTGCCGCTAAGTTCTACGCCACCTGGTACCCGCCCCTGTGGCTGCCGCGCAGCATCGACACCGGTACCGAGTTGCCGGGTTTGCTTAAGGGACATCTGCGTTTTGTCGAGCGGGCGGCCCGCCGGCTGGCGCGGGACCTGTTTCACATGATCGCCCGCTACCAGCAGGGGCTGCAGAAAAAACAGCAGGTGCTCGGCCGACTGGTCGATACCGGCGCCGAGCTGTTCGCCATGACGGCGGTCCTTTCCCATGCGGTATCGCCGCGGGCGCCGGAAGGAGCCGAACAGCTGGCCGATCTCTTCTGCAGTCAGGCGCGGCGGCGGGTCACTAGCCAGCATCAGGCGGTTTACTGCAACGACGACGGCAAGACTTACCGCCTGGCCCGCGCCGTGCTGAATGGCGAGTACCCCTGGCTGGGGGACAACATTGTCAGCACTTGGGACAAGGATGCCTGAGGTTATGAGTCACCGGCATGATCTGGTCATCCTCGGTTCGGGCACCACCGCCTTTGCCGCCGCCCTCAAGGGGGCGCAACAGGGGGGCCGGGTGCTGATGGTAGAGCAGGGGAGGCTGGGCGGCACCTGCGTCAACTGGGGATGCGTTCCGAGCAAGACCCTGATCCATCTGGCCGAGTTGCATTTCTCGGCGCAGCGGGCCACTCCATTCGGCCTCAACCTCGAGGCCGCATTTCCTGATTGCAGTCGAGTGATGGCCGCCAAGCAGCAGGCGGTGGACACTCTGCGCCAGCAACATTACCAGAGCATTCTCGACGACAACCCCCGCATCGAGGTTATGCGCGGTCATGGCCACTTCCTTTCTCCGCGTGAACTGCAGGTCGGTGCCGACGTGGTGGTCAGCGACCGCATCCTGATTGCCGCCGGTGGCGTCCCCCGGGTGCTGCGGATTCCCGGCCTGGCCGAAGCTGGCTACCTGACCAGCTATTCGGCCCTCCATCTCCCTTGTTTTCTTGAATCGATACTGATCATCGGCGGCGGCGTGATTGCCCTTGAAATGGGACAGATGTTCCGGCGCTTCGGCACCCGGGTTACCGTGCTCGAGCACAGTCGCTCGCTGCTCAAGGAATTCGACCCGCGGCTGACCTCTCTTCTGCAGCAGCTGCTGGAGGATGAGGGGATGGAGTTCGTCTTCGGTGTCGAGTCGCAACGGGTTTTTACCGAAGGGGATGAAACGTGCCTCGAGGCACTGGTCGCTGGCCAGCTGCGGACCTTTCGCGCGGACCGCCTGATGCTGGCGGTAGGGACTGCGCCGGCGACCGAAGGGCTGGGACTTGCGGCTGCCGGGGTGCAGCTTGATGACGGCGGCTTCATCTGGACCGACGAGGAGATGCGTACCTCACGCCGCGGCATCTGGGCTGCCGGCGACGTGACCGGGCCGCCGCTGATCGCGCCGGCCGGGATTCGCGAAGGGCAGGTGGCGGTGGAAAACATGCTTGATCCAAACGCCCACCGGCACATCCAGCACCGGTTTACCCCGATGGCGGTCTTCATCGATCCGGAGATTGCCAGCGTCGGCGATGTGACTGGGCAGGGCCAGGTCCAGGGGAGGGGGGTGGTGGAAAGCTTTGTCGACCTGAGCCGGGTCGCCAAGTCCCACATCATGGGGGGGCGGCGGGGAGCCGTGCTGCTGACTGCCGAAAAGGGCTCCGGCAGAATCCTCGGCTGTCAGCTGCTGGCGCCGCGGGCGGCCGATGTTATTCACGAAGCGGCACTGGCGGTGCGCTGCGGGCTGTCGGTGTTCGATCTGGCCGAGATGGTGCACGTCTACCCGACCATCAGCGACGGTTTGCGTCTGGCGGCGCAGGACAACGTGAGTCGTCAGGAGTCTGGCGAATAGGTTGTTTCAAGGGATGTGAATCGGGGAAGTTTTTTCGGTGGGTTGGAAAGCCGGCACACCATGACCCACTAACTGAACGGTGGGTAATCGCTGGCCCCCTCCCCGCGATTACCAAGTCTCCGAACGTGGCAGCTTCCGGTCAGTAGACTGGCCGGGCTTCATCCAGCAATGGGTAATGGTGTGCCTTGTCCTTCCGATTAGTCTCTTTGCTAAAAGCGCGCCAAAAATTCAAGGGCAGCTATAAAGGTTTTTTTGCTGGAAAACAGTGAAGATCGGCGCACATAGGCGGTCTTTCGACGTTTTTTTGGCAATGTTCCGATGGTGCCATGTCTGGGGGCAGATTACGGCTTTTGACGGAGAGGTTCCGGCGAATAGCGGTTTCAAACGCGAGAACGTTAAATTTTTTGTTGCCCGGCGGACCGGGAAATTGGGAAGCGCCCTCGTTTTGGAGGCGCTTTGTTGCGATGCGTCGGTTGGCTACGCAAGCCCGGGTTAGCGACGAGCGATTTTTTCCATCATGGCATCGACGATATTGGGAATACAGTCGGAGAAGAGGTCCCGGTCGGCGACCTCGATGATGGTGGACTGGCGGGTCTGGGGATCGTAGAATTCGAGACGGTAGCTGACCGACATGACCACTCCGCGTCCTGGAGACACGGTCATCTCCCGGGTTAGGATGGTGCCGAACAGGATCAGCTCAGGCGCCGCGGGGAGACCCAGGCTGGCTGGCATCTGGGACGGAGACATCCCTTTGATTCCGGCTACGGTCTTGCTCGGGTCATCGAAACCGGGCATGACCGAGAGGTCGGCGAGGAACAGTCCCTTTTCGTTGAAATACTGGGAAAAGTTGGCGGCTTCTTCGCCCCGGCTGATATAGTAGGCATCGCGGGTTTTGGTAAAGGGGCCGACCACCAGGATTCGGCTGCCGGGATGCAGGGCGCTCAGCTGCCCGGAAATGACCTCAACCTTACTGACCCCTTCGGCGGAACGCATGGCCTGGCCGTAAATCAGTCCACAGCCGGACAGGGCGACAACGAACAGGAAGGGCAAAAGGTAGCGCAGGTTTTTCATCGGATTCCTCCGTAGGCAAGTTTGTGGCAGTTAAGGCAGTCGTCACCAGGCTGGTGATGGCGCTGCTCGGCGACGTTGTGGCAGCTGAGACAGTCTCGGTTGCTGTCGGCCTGGCGATGGGCCTCGGTGTTGGTCCGGCGCGGTGAGAAGGCGGTGATACGTTCAACACAGCCGGTAATCGTTACTGCCAGCAGGAGGAAAAAGGTCGTTTTTTTCATGGATGACGTCCTTTAGAGAAGAGGGTAGAGTGAGGCGAAAAATCAAGTTTCAGTATGAAGCTTAGCAAGGGGGATGTGGGGACACAAGTTACAAATTGGACAGAAATGGTTATATTTAAGTTAATTAGACAATTCTGTTCAACCCTGGTGCGTAAAGGGTGGTTGTTTCTTCCATTGCTGCTGACGGCCTGTCTCCCGGTTAAGGAACCCGTCAGTTCGCAGCTCCAAGGATCGGGGACCATCGTGGTGGAGATGAGCGGATTTCACAATGACCAGGGGGTGGCCCGGGCCCTGTTGTTTCCCTCGCCCGAAGGGTTTCCCGACGATTTCAACAAAGCGTTGCTCAATCTGCAAGCCGAAATCCGTGACGGGCGGGCCGAAATCACCTTCAGTGGTGTGCCTCTGGGTTTTTATGCGATCAGCGTGTTACACGACGAAAACAGCGATAACCGCATGGCCACCAGCCTGCTCGGTTTTCCCGAGGAAGGCTTCGGTGTTTCCAACGGTGTCGGCAGCCGTTTTGGCCCCCCTGATTTCAAGGAGGCCCGGATCATTCTGTTGATCGACCGTTTGCAGGTGCCGGTCAAGGTCGAGTATCTGGAGGAAATCCGCAGTGAGCGCAGGCGGAAGCGGCGTCAAGACTAGTTTCAATCCGATTTTTAATTGCACCGCTGCTGGTGCCATGTAATACTTTCGGCTGGTTAGCCGTTTGGTATCGGGATGTGCGAAGGCACTCCGACTTTATTATCAAGGTGGATTTTTCATGGGCTATAAAAATCTCTCTTCCTGCGTTGCCGAGCTGGAGTCGACCGGGCAGCTGATCCGGATCACCTCCGAAATTGACGCCGATCTCGAAGCCGGCTCCATCCAGCGGCGGGTCTATCAGGCCGGCGGGCCGGCACTGCTCTTCACCAACGTCAAGGGCTGCCGGTTTCCCATGCTGGGCAACCTGTTCGGCACCCTCGATCGGACCCGCTACATTTTTCGCGACACCCTGAAAACCATCGAGGCCCTGGTGGCCCTCAAGGTCAACCCGGCCCATGCCCTGAAGCACCCTCTGGACGCTTTGCGGGCGCCGGCTGGGGCGCTGCACCTGCTGCCGCGCCGGGTGAAAAGCGGGCCGATCCTGGCCCATACCACCAGCATCGATCAGCTCCCTCAGCTCAAGTCCTGGCCCGACGACGGCGGCGCTTTCATCACCTTGCCGCAGGTCTTTTCGGAGAGTCCGGCCCGGCCCGGCATCCGCACCTCGAACCTGGGGATGTACCGGGTTCAGCTGTCCGGGGGGAAGTATGAGCCGAATCGGGAGATCGGCCTGCATTACCAGATCCACCGGGGGATCGGGGTCCATCACGCCGAAGCCATCGAGCGCGGCGTGCCGCTCAGGGTCAGCATTTTCGTCGGCGGCCCGCCGAGCCTGAGCGTGGCGGCAGTGATGCCGCTTCCTGAAGGGATGCCCGAACTGGCCTTCGCCGGGCTGCTCGGCGGGCATCGACTGGCCATGGTGGCTCGGGATGGCGGCCTGCCGATGCCGGCGGAAGCCGATTTCGTCATCACCGGAACCATCGACCCGAACAAAACCCTCCCCGAAGGCCCGTTTGGCGACCACCTTGGCTATTACAGCCTGGCCCACGACTTTCCGGTGCTGCGGGTCGAGCAAGTCTACCACCGTCCGGGGGCGATCTGGTCCTTCACCTCGGTTGGCCGGCCGCCGCAGGAGGACACCACCTTCGGCGCCTTCATTCATGAGTTGACCGGGCCGTTGATCCCGACGGTGCTGCCGGGGATCCGCGCCGTGCATGCCGTCGATGCCGCCGGGGTGCATCCGCTGCTGCTGGCCGTCGGTAGCGAGCGTTACGTCCCCTACGCCAGAGAAAAGCGCCCCCAGGAACTGCTCACCCTCGGCAACGCGGTGCTCGGTCAGGGGCAGCTGTCGCTGGCCAAATACCTGTTTATCTGCGCTGGCGAGGATAACCCCGCTCTCGACATCCATGACATCCCGGCTTTCTTACGTCACGTGCTGGAGCGGGTCGACTGGCGACGGGACGTTCATTTTCAGACCTGCACGACCATCGACACTCTCGATTATTCGGGGAGTGGCCTGAACGAAGGGTCCAAGGTAGTGATCGCCGCCTGCGGTGAGAAGCGCCGCGAGCTGCCGCTTGAGATACCCGGTGACCTGCGCCTGCCCGCTGGGTTTACCGCGCCGCAGGTTGCGCTCCCCGGGGTGCTGATGGTGCAGGGACCCGAATGTCATTCGCCGCGGGGCCTCGATGATGCCGCTATCGAGGCGTTTTGCCGTAGTTTCGGCGACGACGACCCGATCAACCGGTTTCCCCTGGTGGTCATCGGCGATGACAGCGAGTTTTCCGCCCGCACCCTGAATAACTGGCTGTGGACCACCTTCACCCGTTCCAACCCGGCCAGCGACATCTACGGCATCGGCGCGTCGACGGTGGCCCGGCACTGGGGCTGCCGCGGGGCGTTGGTTATCGACGCCCGCCGCAAGTTGCATCATGCGCCGCCGCTGATCGAGGATGCCGCAATCGAAGCGCGGGTTGATGCGCTGGGGGCGCCGGGTGGTCCGCTGCACGGGGTTATTTAACGGTTCTATAACCAAAACAAAGTCCAAAATCACAAGCTAGTCTTAACGCAGAGACGCAAGGGCGCAGGGGAAATGCATATACAAAACAGGATTCTTCTTAGATCCTCTCTGCGACTCTGCGCCTTTGCGTTGAAACCTTCGTTTGGGTTATCCGACTGTTTTGAAAAGGGGGTTCTATGTGGAGTTGTTTGAGCAGGTATCGTGACTTTGGCCTATTGGTGCTGCGCATCGGTGTCGGCGTCATGTTTCTGTTTCACGGTTGGCCGAAGCTGACCGGCGGTCCGGATAAATGGGTCGCGCTGGGGCAATCGATGGGCTATCTCGGCATCCATGCGGTGCCGGTGTTTTGGGGTTTCATGGCGGCGATCAGCGAATTTTTCGGCGGCGCCTGTCTGATCCTCGGGGTGGTGTTCCGTCCGGCTTGCCTGCTGATGGTCAGCACCATGGTGGTGGCGGCCACCATGCATTTCGGCCGCGGCGACAGCCTGCAGACCGCGTCCCACGCCATCGAACTCGGTTTCGTTTTTTTCGGCCTGCTGTTCATCGGCCCCGGGCGATTCGGCTTCGGGCGGGGTTAAGAAAATTTCCATCGCGGGTTGACTGGCCGGGGGATCGGTGGTAAATATCCTCTTTCGATTTTCGTAGCACAAATCGTATTCAATGTTCGGGGTAAGCTAATGCTTGATCTGAAATACCTGCGGGAAAATCTTGACGAGGCCCAGCGTCGCCTGGCAACGCGCGGCGGCGAAATCAACCTGTCGGCTGTTGTCGATCTGGATCGTCGCCGGCGCGACCTGCTCGGCGAGTCCGAGTCGCTCAAGGCCGAGAAAAACCGGGTTTCCGCCGTGATCGGCAAAACCAAGGACAAGAGCCAGGTGAAGGGCGAAATTGCCCGCATGAAAGAGGTTTCGGCCCGCATCAAGGCCCTCGACGACGAGCTTAAGGACGTCGAAGAAAATCTCCAGGGGCTGTTGCTGCAGATTCCCAATATCCCCCACGAAAAGAGCCCGGTGGGCGCCACCGAAGAGGACAATCTCGAGGTCAAACGCTGGGGTGAACCGCCGGTGTTCGATTTCGAGCCGAAGCCCCATTGGGAGATCGGCGAAGGGCTGGGCATCCTCGATTTCGAGCGCGGCACTAAGATCACCGGAACCCGTTTTACCCTCTACCGCGGGGGTGCGGCCAAGCTCGAGCGGGCATTGATTAACTTCATGCTCGACCTGCATACTGGCGAGCACAAATATGTTGAAATTCTTCCGCCCTTTATGGTAAACAGGGAATCCATGATGGGGACCGGACAACTCCCCAAATTTGAAGACGATCTTTTCCATACCGAAGGCCCTGATTATTTTCTCATCCCCACGGCGGAAGTGCCGGTGACCAACATTCACCGGGGCGAGATTCTGTCTGGCGACGAGCTGCCCATATGCTATACGGCGTACACCCCCTGCTTCCGCAGGGAGGCAGGCTCTTACGGCAAGGACACCCGGGGGTTGATTCGGCAGCACCAGTTTAACAAGGTCGAGATGGTCAAGTTCGTCAAGCCCGAAGACTCGGATGCCGAACTCGACACGTTGCTCGACAACGCCGAAGAGGTGCTGCGGCGCCTCAAGTTGCCGTATCGGGTGGTTGACCTGTGCAGCGGCGATATCGGTTTCTCCGCAGCCCGTACTTTTGATATCGAAGTCTGGCTGCCGGGTCAGGCGACCTACCGTGAAATCTCTTCCTGCTCCAACTTCCGCGACTTTCAGGCGAGACGGGCGGCGATCCGATTCCGGCGCGAAGAAGGCGAAAAAGCCGAATTGGTCCATACCCTCAACGGGTCGGGGCTGGCCGCCGGACGGACCCTGGTCGCGATCCTCGAGAATTATCAGCAAGCCGATGGTACGGTTGTGGTTCCCGAAGTGTTGCGCCCCTACCTGGGCGGGCTCGAGCGGATCACCAAAGAATAAAAGCACGCCACGGAGGAGTGGCCGAGTGGCTTAAGGCGGCGGTCTTGAAAACCGTTGATCGAAAGATCCGTGGGTTCGAATCCTACCTCCTCCGCCAAATATATTCAGCTTCGGTAGGATTCGAAGCGGAGCGAGCGCTGCCAGCGGCAGAAAAGCGGCCCAGGACGGGCCGCGTCAGCGAGCGCAGGGGAGCCGACGCCGGA
>JAQYWA010000401.1 GCA_030145265.1 Desulfuromonas sp.
TTTTTTGTAGAACCGATAGCCGGTTTTAAATTGCTCAGATCCATATCCATATTCCTCAGTGAATCAGTCCTGGACTTCGACCATGTGGGAAACCTTGCGGATCATCCCCCGGATTTCCGGAGTATCCTCCAGGCAAACCGTCTTATGAAGCTTGGTCAGTCCGAGGCCCTTAAGCACACGGGTAAAATATTCCTTGCGGCCAATACCGCTCTTCTTCAACGTTACCTTGATCTGTTCAGCCATGACCTTCTCCTTGTCGGCGCGAGTTACTCTGCAGACGCCTGAATTCCACGGCGGGCCATGATCTCTTCGGCGCTTTTGAGCTGAGAGAGAGCATTAACGGTCGCCTTCACCACGTTATGCGGATTGTTGGAACCAAGGCACTTGGAGAGGATGTCACCGACACCGGCGACCTCGAGTACCGCGCGGGCGGCGCCACCGGCGATAACACCGGTACCAGCCGAAGCCGATTTCAGCAGAACCTTACCAGCGCCGAACTTGCCCAGCACGTCGAAGGGGATGGTACGGTCCTTCAAGGGAACCTTGATCAGGCTTTTCTTAGCCTGCTCTACCCCCTTGCGGATAGCCTCAGGAACTTCCTTGG
This sequence comes from Desulfuromonas sp., assembly GCA_030145265.1. Taxonomy (GTDB): domain Bacteria; phylum Desulfobacterota; class Desulfuromonadia; order Desulfuromonadales; family Trichloromonadaceae; genus Trichloromonas. The sequence goes on from JAQYWA010000401.1 coordinate 605, forward strand.
CTTTACCCATGCCGTATCCAACATATCCTTGGCCGTCACCTACCACCACCAGGGCGGAGAAGCTGAAACGACGACCACCTTTAACGACCTTCGAACAACGATTGATGTGAATAACCCGGTCGTTCAAGTTCAGTTCATTGGGATCGATGCGATGCAAAGATATCCTCCTTTAACTCTAGAAAGACAGGCCGGCTTCACGGGCGGCATCGGCCAGAGCCTTGACGCGACCATGATAGAGGAAGCCGTTGCGGTCAAAGACCACCTGTTTGATATTCTGCTCCAGGGCCTTCTTGGCAATGGCCTGGCCCACTACTTTGGCCGCATCAATGTTTCCGGTATACTTAACACCGTCGACAATATCCTTCGAAGCGGTCGAAGCAGTTACCAGGGTCCGCCCGGTAACATCTTCAATGATTTGCACGTAAATGTGTTTGGTACTGCGGAAGACACACAGACGGGGGCGCTCTTCGGTCCCCACAACCTTCCGACGCACCCGCACCTGCCGCTTCATGCGTGCCAGACGTCTTTGATTTGCGACGCTCACAGTCTTTCTCCTTGGCCTTAAATCAGTTATTTCTTACCGGTCTTACCGGCTTTGCGCACAATACGTTCTTCAGCGTACTTAATACCCTTGCCCTTGTAAGGCTCAGGAGCGCGGAAAGAACGAATCTTGGCAGCGGTGGCACCGATGAGTTCCTTGTCGATGCCCTTCAGGGTGATCTTGGTCTGCTTCTCCACCTCGGCGGCAATCCCCTTGGGAAGCGGATACTCGATCGGGTGAGAATAACCGAGGGCCAAGTTTAGAACCGCCCCTTTTATCTCGGCGCGATAACCAACGCCGTTGATTTGCAGAACACGCTCGTAGCCCTTGGTAACACCTTCGACCATGTTAGCGACCAGAGTGCGGGTCAGACCTTGCAAAGAGGTGTCAACACGCCCAACCTCGGGACAATTGACGACAATGGAGTCAGCCTCCACAAGCACGTCAACAGTCGCCGGAATGGCACGACTGAGCTGACCTTTCGGGCCCTGTACGCTGATGGTTTCCCCGGCAAGCGATACCTTGACCCCAGCGGGGATCTCAATGGGTTTTTTCCCAATTCTCGACATCTTATAAACTCCTTACCCGTATCCTTACCAGACGGTGCAGAGGAGCTCGCCGCCCACCTGCGCCTTGCGGGCAGCCGCATCGTCCATCAGTCCCTGGGATGTCGACAATATGGCACATCCGAGGCCGTTTTTAACCTTGGGGATTTCATCTTTCCCCACATAAACACGCCGCCCGGGAGTAGAAACCCGCTTGATTTCGTGGATCACGTGCTGGTTGTCGTTATCGAATTTAAGATAGATCTTCAAAACGCCTTGCTTGTCATCGCTGATACTCTTGAAATTCTTGATATATCCAAGATCCTTGAGCACCGAAGCCAAGGCTTCTTTAATTGTGGACGAAGGGATGTCCAGCTTCGGATGCTTCGCCAGGCCCGCATTACGGATGCGGGTCAGCATATCCGCGATAGGATCAGTCATTGCCATGGATGCAGCTCCTTAATTTCTCTTTACCAGCTCGACTTGATAATGCCGGGAAGCTTACCTTCCAACGCCAGCTT
>JAQYWA010000402.1 GCA_030145265.1 Desulfuromonas sp.
GGCTCGCCAAGTACCTCAACGAGATGGGCTTCACCCATGTGGAACTGCTGCCGGTATGCGAGCACCCCCTCGACGCCTCCTGGGGCTACCAGACGGTCGGTTACTATGCGCCCACCAGCCGTTTCGGCACGCCCCAGGATTTCATGTATTTCGTCGACATTCTCCATCAGAACGGTATCGGGGTCATCCTTGACTGGGTACCGGCCCATTTCCCCCGCGATGCCCACGGACTCGGCTATTTCGACGGCACCCATCTCTATGAGCACGCCGATCCCAGACAGAGCGAACAACGCGACTGGGGCACCTTTGTCTTCAATTACGGCCGGCAAGAAGTAAGTAACTTTCTTCTCAGCAACGCGCTCTTCTGGCTCGAGATGTATCACATCGACGGGCTGCGAGTCGACGCCGTGGCCTCGATGCTCTATCTCGATTACTCCCGAAAGGACGGAGAATGGGTTCCCAACCGATTCGGCGGCCGCGAAAACCTCGAAGCTGTCGATTTCATCAAACGCTTCAATGAACTCATCTACCGCGAACACCCGGACACCCTGACCATCGCCGAAGAATCGACGGCCTGGCCGATGGTCTCCCGGCCCACCTATCTCGGCGGGCTCGGCTTCGGCTGCAAATGGAATCTGGGCTGGATGCACGATACCCTGCTCTATATGGGGCAGGATCCGTTCTATCGCAAGTTCCATCACCACAACATCACCTTCAGCCTGCATTACGCCTTCCAGGAAAACTTTATCCTGCCGTTCTCCCATGACGAGGTGGTGCACGGCAAGGGGTCGATGCTCGGTAAGATGCCCGGCGACGACTGGCAGAAATTCGCCAATCTCCGGCTCCTCTACGGCTACATGTATACGCATCCGGGCAAGAAGCTGCTCTTCATGGGCAGCGAATTCGGTCAACGGGCGGAATGGAACCAAGACCGAAGCCTTGACTGGCATCTGCTTAACGACCCTGCGCATAAGGGACTGCAACGCTGGGTTCGGGACCTGAACACGGTTTTGCGTGGGGAACCGGGCCTGCACGCGGTCGATTTCGAACCGGAAGGCTTTGCCTGGATCGATTGCCAGGACCACCAGCAATCTGTTCTCGCCTATCTGCGCCGCTCCCGGCAGCAGGGTGATGACCTCGTCTGTGTCGCCAACTTTACCCCTGTTCCTCGCTACAATTATCGGATCGGGGTCTCCCGGGGCGGCATCTGGGAAGAAATTTTGAACAGCGACGCGCCGCTCTACGGTGGCAGCGGCATGGGTAATTGCGGCGAGGCGCGGGCGACACCGGTTGCCTCACACGGCCATTACCACTCCCTCAATCTCACTCTGCCGCCGCTGGCGATAATCATATTCAAGGTGAGAGAACATGACTGAAGAAAAACTCCACTACCGTCATGCCATGCCCTTCGGCGCCGAGGTGAATCCGCAGGGTGGCGTTCTGTTTCAACTCTGGGCACCCACCGCCGAACTCGTGGAGCTCTGCCTCGACGGCAACCAGGAGAGCGGGCTGGTCATGCCCATGTTGGCCGCAGAAAACGGCTGGTATCGACTCCATCTCTCCGAAGCCGGCCCCGGCAGCCGCTATCGATTTCGGATCAACGGCGAGATCCGCGTTCCCGATCCTGCCTCACGGTGCCAGAGCGAAGACGTCCACGGGCCAAGCGAGGTAGTCGACCCGGCCGCGTTTTCTTGGCCGGACGACGGCTGGCTGGGAAGACCCTGGGAAGAGACGGTACTCTACGAGCTGCACGTGGGTGCCTTCACGCCGGAGGGTACCTTCAGGGCGCTGGAGGAGCGGCTCGACTACCTTGCCGAACTCGGGGTGACCGCCATTGAGCTCATGCCGGTGGCCGCTTTCCCCGGGGCCCGCAACTGGGGCTACGATGGCGCCCTGCCCTTTGCCCCGGACCGCAGCTATGGTCGGCCGGAGGATCTCAAACGGCTGGTGGCGGCGGCGCATGCCCGGCACCTCATGGTCTTTCTCGACGTGGTCTACAACCACTTCGGACCCGAAGGGAACTACCTCCATCTCTATAGCGCGCCCTTCTTCACCGAACGCCACCAAACGCCGTGGGGGGCCGCCATCAACTATGACGGTCCGCAAAGTCGGGTGGTGCGCGATTTCTTCATCCACAATGCCCTTTACTGGCTCGAGGAATACCGCCTGGACGGGCTCAGGCTCGATGCCGTTCACGCCATC
>JAQYWA010000403.1 GCA_030145265.1 Desulfuromonas sp.
TTCCCTGGGGGATCTCCCCTTTGATGATGGCCGCCTGGAGCTGTTCAAAGACCCGGTCGGTCAGGGACAGGGAGGATAGGTCCATGGTATGCGTCGTCTCAGGGTTGTTCATGATGTGTCGACACCTTTCGCGCTGAATGGCTGCTTGAGTCAACGTATACCACATAAAATACCATTTCAAGAAAAAAGTGTCGACACTATATGGAAATGTTTAAGGGGGGGAGGGACGCTGGCTGCTTTCGTGGTTGCGGGCGCTTCCTTGTGCTTGTGGTCGGCCGATCCGGCTTGCAAGGTTTCAGAATTCCGGTTTCGCACCAGTTGCGGGAGCACAGTTTTTTGCTATTTATTTATGTCAGAAGCAACCTTGTCCTGATCATTGGGAGTGTTTGTATGCAATTCAATCCGATCGTCATCGTCACCAGAGCCGAAAAGCCGGCATGGTATCTCTCGACCGCTCCCTATGCACGGCCCAGTCTGCGGTGTGCCCTCTGGCAGCTCGTTACCACGCTCGTCCCGTACTTTTTGCTCTTGGCCCTGATGGTTCAGACCGTGCGCCGCGGGTATCCCTACGCCGTCACCCTGGCGCTGGCCTTCGCTGCGTCCTTCCTGCTTCTGCGGATCTTCATCGTCTTTCATGATTGCACCCACGGGGCGTTTCTTCCGTCGCCGCGCTGGAATCGGAATGTCGGGTATCTGTGTGGTCTGCTGACCTTTACCGCTTTTCACGACTGGCGGCGCAGCCATGCCGGTCACCACATTTCCGCCGGCGACCTCGATCGTCGCGGGGTTGGCGACATCTGGACCATGACCGTGGATGAATACCGGGCTGCCCCGCCGCTACAAAGGCTCGGATACCGGCTGTACCGCCATCCCCTGGTCACCTTCGGCATCGGGCCCACCTATTTTTTTTGCTGCGCAACCGCTTCCCGTCCAACGTAGCGAAAGGGCATGAAATCTACAGCGTCATCGCTATTGATATTGCCCTGCTGGTCATCGTCACCGTGGCCGCCCTGACCATCGGCTTGCGGACCTATCTGCTGGTGCAGTTGCCGGTTCTGGTCCTGGCCGCGACTGCCGGGATCTGGCTCTTCTACGTTCAACACCAGTTTCAGGGGGTCTACTGGGCCCGTCACGACGGCTGGGATCCGTGGCGGGTTCCCCTGGAGGGGTGCTCGTACTACCGGTTGCCGAAGCTGCTGCAGTGGTTTAGTGGAAACATCGGCTTCCATCATGTTCACCATGCGCGTCCCGGTATTCCGAACTACCGGCTGCCGCAGTGCCACCAAGAGGTCGCGGAGCTGCGGGCCGTCAAGCCGCTGAGCATGCGCGAGAGCCTGAAGTCGTTGCGCTTCAATCTGTGGGATGAGGAGCAGGGGAGGTTGGTGAGTTTTCGAGAGGTCAGGCGACTCGCCCGGTAATTCAGCTGCTCTTTTCAGGGGGGGCGGTCTCCTGATGGAGTAATTATCTTCCTTCGGGACGACCAATTATAAACATAACAATCCAGTGCCACCGACATTCCCGACCAACGGTGCGAAGGCCCACGCCTCCTGCTGTATATCGTATCGGGTACAGACACCTAGGAAATAGTAAGTTTTTAACTTGTGTCAGGCGTTGCAGGCGGTTATAGTCGGCGTCTTTTGCCGTGTAATTCCTGCGCGGATCCAACTATTTAAAGGAAATCATGTTCGAATTTATTGTCAGAAAAAGCACCTCCTACAAAGACGACCTCCTCTCCGGTCTGACCGTAGCCCTGGCTCTGGTCCCCGAGGCGGTCGCCTTTGCCTTCGTCGCCGGGGTCGAGCCGCTGGTCGGCCTCTACGCCGCCTTCATGGTCGGCCTGATCACCGCCGCCATCGGCGGCCGGCCGGGAATGATCTCCGGCGCGACCGGCGCCCTGGCGGTGGTTATGGTTACTCTGGTTGCCGAGCATGGCGTCGAATACCTGTTCGCTGCCGTGGTGCTGATGGGAGTCATTCAGATTAGCGCCGGGGTGCTGCGCCTCGGCAAGTTTATCCGCCTGATCCCTCATCCGGTGATGCTCGGTTTTGTCAACGGCCTGGCGATCATCATTTTTCTCGCCCAGCTCGGTCAGTTCAAAATCGCTGATGCCAGCGGGGCGATGCAGTGGTTGCAGGGGCCGACCCTGTACCTGATGCTCGGGCTGGTGGCGCTGACCATGGCGATCATGTACTTTCTTCCC
>JAQYWA010000404.1 GCA_030145265.1 Desulfuromonas sp.
CCTCCCCGCCCCTACTCCGCCAACGCCAACGCCACCACCGCCTGACCGAGGGCCAGGCCGCCGTCGTTGGGCGGTACCAGCGAGTGGGTGTAGACGTCGAAGCCTTCGGCCTGCAGCAGGGTTGCGCCTCGCTCGGTCAGATACAGGTTCTGGAACACCCCGCCGGACAGGACCACCCGCTCTATGCCGGTGGCGCTGCGCATCGAGCGACAGGCCGAAACCATCATGCTGGCCAGGGTGTTGTGGAAGCGGGCACTGATGATGCCGGCGGCGGTGCCGGCAAACAGATCATCGACCAGGGCGCGGATGGTGACCGACGGATCGAAAATGAGCAGCCCGTCTTCTCTCTTCAGTTCAAAGGGATATCCCCCCCCGTCCGCCTTGATCGCCATCTCCAGTTCGAGCGCGGCCTGGCCCTCGTAGCTGACCGTAGAACGCAGGCCGATCAGAGCGGCGACGCCATCGAACAGTCGGCCGCAGCTGGAGGTCAGCGGCGAGTTGATCCCCTTTTCGATCATTTTCAAGTAAATCGCCCGCTCCTTTTCGGCTATCGCTGCGACCGCCGGCAGCGGCGGCAAATCCTTCCCGAAGGCCTGCACCAGGTAGCTCAGTGCCATGCGCAACGGTTCACGGGTGGCGGCGTCGCCGCCGGGCATGGGTGCATAGCGGAAATGCCCGAGACGGGTGAACGAGCGGTAACTGCCGGAGAAGAACTCTCCCCCCCAGATATTGCCGTCAGAACCGTAACCGATGCCGTCGAAAATCAGCCCGAGCACCTCCCCTTCCAATCCGTGCTCGGCCATGCAGCTGGCCAGGTGGGCGTGGTGGTGCTGCACGGCGATCTTGCGGACGCCCGGAAACTCTTCGGCGAAGCGGCTCGAATAGTAGTCGGGATGCTGGTCGTGGGCAACGATCTGCGGATCGACTTCGAACAAACCTTTGAGATGATCGATGGTCTTGGCGAAGGAGTCGTAAACCTCGACGTTTTTCAGATCGCCGATGTGCTGGCTGAGAAAAGCCCGGTCATCCTGGGTCAGGCAGATGGTATTTTTCAGCTCGGCACCGAGGGCCAGCACCGAGGGCTGAGACTTCGGCAGAAACACCCCGCGTGGCACAAAGCCCCGGGAGCGCCGCAGCAGCAGCGGACGACCGGCCATGACCCGGGCGATGCTGTCGTCGGTACGGGTATGAATGGCGCGGTTGTGGGTTAAAAACCAGTCGGCGATCCCCCCGAGCCGCTGCCTCGCTTCGGCATCCTCGAAGGCGATCGGCTCATCAGACAGGTTGGCGCTGGTCATCACCAGAGCGGAAAACTCCTGCAACAGCAGGGAGTGCAGCGGGGTGTAGGGAAGCATGACGCCGAAATAGCGGTTGCGCGGAGCGACTAACGCCGACAGGGGCTGATTCTGTTTCTGCCGCAGCAGCACGATCGGCCGCTCCGGCCCTTCGAGCAGGCGACGCTCGGTGTCGCCAATATCGACCAGGGTCTCGGCGACAGCCAGGTTCCGGACCATCAGAGCGAAGGGTTTTTCGTCGCGCACCTTGCGCCGACGCAATTCAGCCACCGCTGATTCGTTGCCGGCATCGACCGCGAGATGATAGCCGCCGAGCCCCTTGATGGCGACAATTTTCCCCGCCTTCAGCCCGTCGACCACGGCAAGGAGGGGATCGCCAGCGGCCACCGCCACCCCGGCAGCGTCAAACAGGGACAGCTGCGGCCCGCACGCCGGGCAGGCGTTGGGCTGGGCATGGAAACGGCGTGAGGCGGGATCCTCGTACTCCTGCCGGCAGTCGGGACACATGGGAAAGGCGGCCATGGTGGTCTTGGGACGATCGTAGGGGATGCCGGTGACGATGGTGTAGCGGGGGCCGCAATTGGTGCAATTGATGAAAGGATAACGATAGCGACGGTCGGCGGGATCGAAAAGTTCGCTCAGGCAGTCGGGACAAACGTAGGTGTCGGGTGCCACCTGGGCCGACTTTTCCAGGCCGGCATCACTGGCCAAAATGGCAAAGGTGCTCTCGCCTATGCAGGGGATTTCGGTGCATTCAAAGCGGGATATCGACGCCAGCGGCGGATGCTGTTGGCGCAGGCCGCAGATAAAATGCGCCAAGATCTCCTCAGTCCCTTCGGCCTCGACCTGCACCCCGCGGCTGTCGTTGCGTACCCAGCCGGCTACCCCACAAGCGACCGCCAG
>JAQYWA010000405.1 GCA_030145265.1 Desulfuromonas sp.
GTAGGTCAGATCGTGCGGCGGGGTGAATTTCAGTTGATCACGCCCCCCCTTCCACACCATCAGGTGCCGATAGGAGACTCCGGGATAAAACCGAAATTCATCGCTGCCGAACTCTTCCTCCAGACTGCCAATCAGCTCACGGGCTTCTTCCGTAGTGATATGGTCGGCCGAGAAATCTTCCATGTACAGCTTGCCATAATGGTGAATGAGAGTTACCAGGTTCAGACGAAAAGCCACATCTTCGGGACCGAGCTCAACACCCATGCTGGCCGCCTCCAAGGGCGAACGCCCGCTGTAACAGGCAACCGGGTCATAACCGAAGACCGACAGGTTGGCCACATCACTTCCGGGATGATAGCCTTTTGGAACCGTCTCCATCATCCCGGTTTCCCCGGCCTTGGCCAGGGCATCCATACGCGGTGTTTTGGCGTATTCCAGGGGGGTTTTTCCGCCGAGTTCATCCAACGGTTCATCGGCCATGCCGTCGCCTAGCAAAACAATATATTTCATGTTCTCCTCGTATGCTTAAGTCTATCCCGCTGCTTCAGCCGCGAGGATGACACTGTTCGTGAATTTTACGCAGACGTTCCCGGGTCACATGAGTGTAGATCTGGGTCGTCGAAATATCCGCATGCCCCAGCATGGTCTGCACCGAGCGTAGATCCGCGCCATTTTCCAGCAGGTGAGTGGCAAAAGAATGCCGGAGCGTATGCGGCGAAATGTCCTTGAGTATGCCCGCCTCCAGAGCACGGCGCTTAATAATCTTCCAGAAGCCCTGCCGTGTCAACCCCTTGCCGGCCCGGTTGAGAAAAATCTGTGCGGCCCCCTGGTCTTTGTCCAGTTCCGGTCGCCCCAGAGTCAGATAATGGCGCAGTTCGCCAACGGCCGCCTCGCCGAGGGGAACGATCCGCTGCTTGCTGCGCTTACCGAAAGCCATCAGGTAGCCGACATCGAGCTGCAGGTCACGCCACCTCAGCCCAACCAGCTCGGATACCCGAAGACCAGTGGCATAGAGAACTTCGAACATTGCCCGGTCGCGCAGGCTGAGCGGATCGTCACCAGCTGGAGCAAGCAGCAAGCGATCAACTTCGGCCATCGAAAGGGTATGGGGAAGCGAACGGACACTCTTCGGCGCTTCAATCAGCGCGGTCGGATTGTTCGCCGAGATCCCTTCGGCCAACAGAAACTTGTGAAACATGCGCAGCGACACCAGCGCCCGGGCCCGACTGCGTGGTGAAAGTCCATCCTGCTTAAGTCTAGTCAGAAATCGCAATACCGGCGCCGGTGTAATCTGGCCGGGGGTCGAGATCTGCTCGCCGCCGAGAAACGCGACATACCGGGCCAGATCGCGGCCGTAAGCATCGAGCGTATTCGCGGCCAGACCTTTCTCCACGAGAAGATAGTTCATAAACTGATCGAGGAAAGAGTCCATAGCGACCTGTTTTTGCGGAGAAAATCAACCCGTCTTTTCGTCGGCGGAAAGTTCGTCGAGCCCGGCCAGCAGGCGCGTACGTAAATCTTCAAGCTTATCCTTGAACAGCACCTTCTGGCCAAAGATATCCTGTACATAAAAGGTGTCGGAAACCTGGTCGACTTTGGTGGAAATCTTGGCCACGCCAATATACAGTCCGAGCTCTTTGATGGTCTTGGTGATCTGGTACAGAACCCCGACCTGATCCTGCGCATAGATGTCGATGACGGTGTATTCATCGGAAACCTCGTTGTCGACCTCCACGCGGTTGGAAAATTTCGGCCGCGGCCGGCTCGGCATCAGGTTCGAGCGGTGACGCTTATTGACCATCTCGTCGACGCGCACCCGTCCCTGGATGACCGATACGAGGTCTTCCTCGACCTTACACCATTTGACGTCACTGTCGATGATATCGCCCGAAGTGCTGCTGGCCTGCAGAACGTCAATGGCAATGCCGTTGTTCAGGGTGTTGATCTGGGCGCCGAGAATATTGATGCCGTTGGCCGCCAGCACCCCGGTGATCTTCGAAAAGAGTCCGGGGATATCGACGGTAGAAATGGAGATCTGCGAATACTTGCCCTGGGGTTCATGCTCGACCTGCATGGCCAATGTGCTGTTCTTGCGGCTGAATACCAGCCGCAGGTGCTCGGCGATAGTCGCAGACCGATTCGACAGCACGTAGCGGGTGGACATTTCCTTGAGAGCGTCCTTAATCGTCCGCTTG
>JAQYWA010000406.1 GCA_030145265.1 Desulfuromonas sp.
CCTAACGTTTTATCGCGCCCCTTTTTTCAAATCAATCAGGATCTGCTTGGCCACCGACTTCAGGGTCTCAAAAACCCCCTCGCCAGACACGGCGCAGGCAGTAAAATCAGGCACGCCGTCTGGATTGATCAGCGCACGCAGTTCTTCTATCGGGGTGATATTGGGCAGATCGACCTTGTTGTACTGGATGATGAAGGGGAGATTTTCGAGCTGGTACCCCTGCTCTTCAAGGTTATCCTTGAGGTTCTCCAGACTTTCGATGTTGGCATCGAGACGCTCTTCCTGGGCGTCGGCCACGAACACGACACCATCGACCCCCTTGAGGATCAGCTTGCGGGAAGCGTCGTAAAAGACCTGACCGGGGACAGTGTAGAGGTGGAAGCGGGTCTTGAAACCACGGATCTCGCCGAGGGCGAGGGGAAGAAAGTCAAAGAACAAAGTTCGTTCGGTCTCGGTGGCCAGGGAGATCATCTTGCCCTTGGCGTCGGGAGCGGTCTTCTGGTAGATGTACTGCAGGTTGGTGGTTTTACCGCAGAGGCCGGGACCGTAATATACGATCTTGCAGTTTATTTCGCGCGAAGCGTAATTGATAAATGACATGGCGTATCCCGTTAACTGAAGAGATTGTCGATATCATCGTCGGTGATTTCGGCAAAGGGGCTCATTTTGTTGCCCTTCTCCGTCTCCTCAGATTTTTTCGCCAGGTCGACAAAAATCCGACCCAGTTCATCGCTGGCTTTTTTGACACGCAGTCGGACCAGGCCAAGGGAACTGCGCTGGTCAAAAATCACCACCAGAATAACTCGACCGGCGATAATGGAGATATGCAGGTTGTCCTTTTCCCCTTCGTGAAAGAGGATGGAGAACTCTTTTTCGCCAATAAGTTTAGCCAAACCACCGGTCGCAGCGATGTTACCAGCCGTCAGCGAGGCCAGGCTGGTAGTATCTATGTGCTCGGTGTCACCGACGGCGGAGATCAGCTGACCATTTTTGTCCACCAGGAAAATGACCTTGGAATTGGACTCGCGCAGTAGCCGCTCGATAACAACATTGATCTTCTTGAATTCTTGGTCGTACATGACGAAAGAAGGCTGAGAGCCGAACATGTGTTTGCTCCTTGCTTGGGTTTTCTAGCCCGTTTTTGTATAGCATCTATTGTGCCAAAAAATCAAGGGCTTTGCCCGATTGAAACCGGGCGGCACTCCGGCCAAACGCGCTTCAGCCAATTTAAACCGCATGCTCAGCGGCACATGTAGCTGATAATTTCTTCGATGAAGCTGGTGCCGTAGCGATCCGCCTTGTGCTTGCCGACCCCGCTTACCTGCAGCAGCGTCTCGCGGTCGGTGGGCCGGCGAGCCGCCATCTCGGCCAGGGATGCATCGCCGAACACCACGAAGGGAGGAACGCCGGCCTCGTCGGCCAGCCTTTTGCGCAGTCCCTTCAGGGCATTGAACAGGTTTTCATCGTAATCGTAATCGGCAACCTTGCGACGTCCGGTTTTTTTCTGCGCGCGGACCTTGACCCGCGGCCGGGCCAGCACCAACGGATGTTCGCCGCGCAACAGGGGACGCGCCTGCTCGGTGAGCTTGAGCACCGAGTAGCTGGCCACATCCTGGCGCAGATAGCCGAGATGAATCAATTGGCGTATCAGCGCCCCCCAATCTTCCTGGCTTTTTTCGGCGCCGATGCCGTAAGTGGACAAGCGGTCGTGGCCGAGGTCGAGAATGCGCTGACTGCGGCTGCCACGCAGCACATCGATGACGTGACCGACACCGAACCGCTGGCCGACCCGGTAGACGCAGGAGAGAGCCTTACGGGCGTCTTCGGTGGCATCGTAGGTCTGCGGCGGATTGAGACAGATGTCGCAATTGCCGCAGTCCTGTTCGAGCCGTTCACCGAAATAGCCGAGCAGCACCCGCCGCCGACAGGTCTGGGCCTCAGCGAAGCCAGCCATCGCGTTAAGCTTATGCAGCTCGATGCGGTTCTGCTCGGGATTACCCCCTTTTTCGATCAGTCCTCGAGAGATGGCAATGTCGCCGTAGCCGAACAACAGCAGGGCTTCGGCCCTGAGACCGTCGCGGCCGGCACGACCGGTTTCCTGGTAATAGCTTTCGATGTTCTTGGGCAGGTCGTAATGAACCACGAAACGAACGTTGGGCTTGTCGATCCCCATG
>JAQYWA010000032.1 GCA_030145265.1 Desulfuromonas sp.
CTGCGGCAGCATCAGGGCCGCCCCCCGAGAAGCCAGGGACTGGGCGTTAGCGGTCTGATGGTCGGCGGCGGCATAAGGATAGGGGATCAGAATCGCCGGACGGCCGCAGGCCATCAGTTCGGCCAGCGTAGTCGCCCCGGCCCGGCAGATCACCAAGTGGCTGTGGGCATAAGCGTCAGTCATGTCATCGATAAACGGAACCACTTCCGCAGCTTCCCAGCCGGCCTCACGATACCCCTGCTGAATCCGCTCGAGATCCTCGGCCCCGGTCTGGTGCTGAATCGTCACCTTCCCCTTGAAGCGGGCGAGAGCAGGGAGCATAGCCACCACCGCGTCATTGATCGCCCGGGCGCCGCGACTGCCACCAAAAATCAACAGGCGGGGGGTGCCGCCTGGCACCGGCGGGCAATCGTCCATGCCGCTACGCAGCGGGTTGCCGGTGAGAACCGTGCGGCTACGCTTGAAACCGCAGTCCATCTCGGCGAAGGAGGTGCAGACCCGGTCTACCCAACGACCGAGCAGGCGATTGGTCAGACCCGGGGCAGCGTTCTGCTCGTGAATCAGGATCGGATACCCCTTCAACCGCGCCGCCAGCAGCACCGGTCCGGAAGCATAACCGCCGACACCGACCACCACGTCGGGCTGAAATTTCTTCAGAATGTTCATCGACTGCACCAGGCTGCGAATCAACTGCGGCCCCATGATCAGTATGCCAACCAGTTTCTTGCCGACCAGGCCGCTGATGTCGATGGTTTCGAGCGGCAGACCGAGTTCGGGCAAAACCCTCGCCTCGATCCCCCGGCGGGTACCGACGAACAGCACTTTCGACTCGGGCTCGAGCTGCAGCAGACGCTGCGCCAGGGCCACTGCGGGAAACAGATGTCCGCCGGTGCCGCCACCGGCCAACAGCATTTTCATCGGACCTCCCCGGGAGCATGGCTCGAAATATTCAACAGCATGCCAATGGCCAGCAGCGTCGTCAGCAGGCTGGTTCCCCCGTAGGAAAGGAACGGCAAGGCCAGCCCCTTGGTCGGCAGCATTCCCAAGACCACCGCGATATTGACAAACGCCTCCAGCCCAAGCAACAGCGTCAGTCCAAAAGCGAGAAACCGGCCGAAATCGTCCGGCGCCGTCAGGGAAGTTCGAATTCCGCGCAGGATCAGCATCAGGAACATGGCGGCCACCACAAAGACCCCGGCGTACCCCAACTCTTCTCCAATCACGGCGAAAATAAAATCGGTATGCGCCTCGGGGAGAAAAAACAGCTTCTGCTTTCCCTGGCCAAGGCCGTTGCCGCCCAGGCCGCCGGTGCCGAAGGCGATCCAGCTCTGGATAATCTGGAACCCGGCATTGCTTGGATCCTCCCAGGGGTTGAGAAACGCCATAATCCGCCGACGCCGGTAGTCTACCGTCATCACCGCGTAATAAAGCAGCGGCGCGGTGACGATGGCGATCGATACCAGGTAGGTCAACCGGGTGCCCGCGACCAGCAGCATGATCATGGCGACCCCGCCCAGGGTCATGGCACTGCCGAGGTCGGGCTGCAGCAGCAACAAGAGCAATAGCAGAGCCAACACGATCATGTAGGGGATAAATCCATTGGCCAGATTTCTGACTTTTTCCTTTTTCTTCGCCAGCGAGTGGGCCATGTAAATGACCAAACCCAACTTGGCAAGCTCAGCCGGTTGCACCGACACCGGCCCGAGGCGAATCCAGCGGGCGGCGCCGCCGGCATGGGTGCCGACGCCGGGCACCAGCACCAGGGCCAGCAGGGCCACGCAGAAAAGCAGAAAGGGGACCGCCAGCTTGCGCAGATGAAGATAATTGAACTGCATGGCCGCCGCCATGACCAGGAACCCGGCAATCGCATAGATCCCCTGGCGCTTGAGAAAGAAGAATCCGTCGGCGTATCGCTTTTCGGCCATGATCGATGACGAAGAATAGACCATGACGACGCCGAAGCAGGTGAGCACCACCGCCAGCAGCAGAATCGTCGTATCGAAGCCTCTCCTCACTTCCATCCCTAAACCGCCTCTTAGTCTGATAGTTCCAGCACGGCGCGAGCAAACAGATCGCCGCGCTCTTCGTAGTTTTTAAACATGTCGAAACTCGAACAGCCCGGGGAAAAAAGAACCGATCCGCCAGCCGGGGTCAGCTTACGGGCGAATTGCACCGCTTCCGTCAGCGAGCCGGCCCGAACCGTGTGGGTCAGCGAACCGAAGGCTTCTTCCATCCGCCCGGCAGCCTGGCCGATCAACACCAGGTGCGCCACCTTTTCTCTCACTGCATCGGCCAGGGGAGCATAATCTCCCCCCTTGTCCTTGCCGCCGGCAATCAGGGTCACCGGCGCTGCAAGCCCGGTCAGACTTTTCAGCACGCTGCCGACATTGGTCCCCTTGGAATCGTTGTACCAGGGAACACCGCCGAGCACCCGCACCTCGACCATCCGATGCGGGAGGCCGCGGAAGGCACAGGCGGCCTGCCAGGCGATCTCAGGCGGACACCCATCGAGCAGGGGGGGAATCATCGCAGCCATAACATTTTCGACGTTATGCAGCCCCTTCAGGCGGAGCTCGCGCACCGGGAACCGCCGCTCAGCACCCTGCCAGCACCAGACGATATCGACACCGTCGTAGCCCATCCCCTGATCGAGAATCCGCGCCGACGAGAAGAGCACCCGTCGCGGCCGGATATCAGCCGTCACCCGCATGACCAGTTCATCCTCGGCGTTGAGGACGGCGACATCGTCGCTCGTCATGTTCTCGAACATCCGCATTTTCGCCGCAACGTAGCTGGCCATGTCGGGATAGCGGTCGAGGTGATCTTCGGTCAGGTTGAGCAACAATGCGTAGCGGGGATGAAAATCCGCAATCGCCTCGAGCTGAAACGACGACAATTCGGCGACCCCCCAGTCCCAGCGACGGCCGTCAACGGCCTCAATCAGCGGGGTCCCGAGGTTGCCGCCAACAAAGGTGGTCTTGCCCCAGGCCTGAAAGATATCCCCCATCAGCGTGGTGGTGGTCGACTTGCCATTGGTACCGGTAATCGCCGCCAGCGGCGCCTCGAACTCGGCAAAGGCTATTTCGATTTCGCCCAGCACCGGCACCCCGTTGCGGATGGCCGCCGCGATCGCTGGCGCCGTAAGCGGCACCCCGGGGCTGATCGCCACCAGGTCAGCGGCGGTGAAAACACCTTCACTGTGGTGACCCAGATCGAAGGCGACCCCCAGCCCCTCCAGCACTTCGAGGCCGCCGATTTTCTCGGCGCTGCGACTGTCCGAAAGGGTGACAGCGGCCCCGCGACGGCAAAAATACGCGCACAGGGCCAGGCCGGTTCGGCCTGCCCCTGTTACGACAACATTTTTACCGCGGTAATCGAGCTGCATATCACCTCAGCTTCAGGGTCGAAAGGGCCACCAGGGCCAGAATGATGCTGATGATCCAGAACCGCACGATGATCTTCGGCTCGGGCCATCCCTTTAATTCGAAATGATGATGGATCGGCGCCATGCGAAAAATCCGTTTGCCGTACAACCGGAACGAGGTCACCTGGAAAATCACCGACAGGGCCTCGACCACGAAAATACCGCCGACGATTACCAAGACGATTTCCTGTTTAGTGATCACCGCGATGATGCCGAGGGCGCCGCCCAGCGACAGGCTGCCGACATCCCCCATGAAGACCTGGGCCGGGTACGTATTGAACCACAAAAAACCGAGCCCGGCACCGACCATCGCCCCGCACAGCACCGCCAATTCGCCAGCCCCCTGCACGCTGCTGATCTGCAGGTATTCGGACAACCGGGCGTTACCGGCCAGGTAAGCGAACAGCAGGTAGGTTCCCGAAGCGATGATCATCGGCCCGATGGCCAGACCGTCGAGACCGTCGGTGAGGTTCACGGCATTGCCCGAACCGACCACCACCAGCATGGCGAAGGGGATGTACAACAGCCCCAGTTCGGGCCGCACCCCCTTGAAAAACGGAAAGACCAGGTTGGTCTGGAACGGCGGGTAAAGATACAGCGCCACTCCTGCCAAACCCGAGATCAGCATCAGCCAGAACATCTTTTTGCGCGCTGAGAGGCCGTCGCTGTTCTTATACTTGACCTTGCGGTAATCGTCGACGAAGCCGACGGCACCGAAACCGACGGTGACCAGCAGGGTCACCCAAACATACCGGTTGGTCAGGTCGGCCCAGAGCAGGGTCGGCAGCACGATAGCCAGCAGGATCAGGGTGCCGCCCATGGTCGGCGTCCCCTCTTTCTTAAAGTGCGACTCGGG
This sequence comes from Desulfuromonas sp., assembly GCA_030145265.1. Classification (GTDB taxonomy): domain Bacteria; phylum Desulfobacterota; class Desulfuromonadia; order Desulfuromonadales; family Trichloromonadaceae; genus Trichloromonas. The sequence continues at coordinate 4,281 of JAQYWA010000032.1, forward strand.
GCCGACTTTGCGGATACTCTGGCCGATCTGCAGGTGCTGCAGTTTGGCGATCAGCCAGGGACCGAGAATAAACGAAATCACCAATGCCGTAATGGTGGCGTAAATCGTCCGGAAGGTGATGTACCGGAAAATATACAGTACCGAAAAATCGGTGTGCAGCGGATAGAGAAGATGATACAGCATCGAGCGCTCCTAGCAGTTTCCCGCGACGAGACATGAATTTTCGTCCCGTAGCGCACCACTGATTTTCTCCATTTCCATCCCACGCGATCCCTTGACCAGCACCCGGTCGCCGCATTGCAGGCGCCTGCGCAGACAGGCGATCGCTTCCTCGTGTGACCCGGCAACGACGATCAGTTCATCGGCCAGCCCGACCTCGCGGGCACCGGACGCCACCTCGTCGGCCATCTTTCCGAGCAATACCAGCAGATCAACCCGCTTTCCCGCAACCTGTCCAATTTCGCGATGCAGTTCGGCAGAGGTCTTGCCGAGCTCCAGCATGTCGCCGAGCACGGCGACCCGGCGCCCTTCACCCCCCAGTTCGTCGAGAGTGGCCAGGGCCGCCTTGACTGAGAGCGGGTTGGCATTGTAGCTATCTTCGAGAATAAGAATATCATCCTTGACCGAAACCACTTCCATGCGCCCTGGTGCCGGCCGGAAAGCCTCCAGCCCTTGCACGATCAGTTCGCCTGAGACCTCTAGGGCGGCGGCGGCGGCGGCGGCGGCCAGCGCGTTTTGCACGTTGTGGCGACCGGCGACCTGCATGCGCACCGGCCAGCGGCCAGCGGGCAGCAGCAAGTCAAATGCAAGGATCTGGCCGGTGGCGACAATATTTTCGGCACGCACCTGCGCCTCGGTACTCAATCCGAAACAGATGCGCCGCACTCCGTTGGCCACTGGCAGCCGGGCCACCCGTTCGTCGTCCGCATTGACCACGGCAATGCTGCCGGGTTTCATCGAGGCAAAGAGTTCGCCCTTGGCCCGAAGCACCCCGTCGACATTCTGCAGAGTCTCGAGATGGGCCGGCCCGACATTGGTGACAATACCGACAAACGGCTCGGCGATTTCGGTCAGGCGGGCAATTTCGCCGCGAGCACTCATCCCCATTTCGAGAACCACCCACTGATGGTCGTCCTGCAGCCTGAACAAGGTCAGCGGCAGGCCGACCAGGTTGTTGAAATTCCCTTCCGTCTTCAGACCGGGTCCGGTCAGAGCGAGGATATTGGCAACCATCTCCTTGGTAGTCGTCTTGCCGGTCGAACCGGTCAGGCCGATCACCGGGCCGGAAAATTCACGGCGGCGTGCCGCAGCCAAGTCCCCCAGCGCCAGCAGGGTGTCCGGCACCTGAATCAGCGGCACCGGGAAGGCACCGACCATCTCTTCGCTCAGGCAGGCGGCCGCCCCGTTGCGCAGCGCCCGGATCAGAAAGTCATGGCCGTCGAAATTCGGCCCGCGCAGGGGGACGAACAACTCTCCGGGCTTGAGGGTCCGGCTGTCGGTCGAGATCCCGGTCACGGTTACGGCCGCCCCGGCGGGGGAAAGCCGGCCACCGGTGAGCCTGGCAATGGTCTGTATGTCAAGGTTCATTATCGGATACCTCCAGTCGGCCCAGGGCCCGTCGGACTTCTTCGCGGTCGTCAAAATGAATCCGCCGGGTTCCCAGTATCTGGTAATCTTCGTGCCCTTTGCCGGCCACCAGAAGCAGGTCGTTTTCACCTAGCAGCGACACCGCGAAATCGATGGCCGCGGCCCGGTCGGGGATGGTCACGAAGCCTCTCCCGGACAATACCCTCGCTTCCTCGATCGACCACTCCCGCTCATGTACGCGCAGCGCACCGCTCCGAACTTCATCGAGAATGGCCAGCGGATCCTCGGTCCTCGGATTGTCGGATGTCAGCACCGCCAGGTTGGAAAAACGGGCAGCCGCCTCCCCCATGACCGGACGCTTGCCGCGATCACGGTCGCCACCGCAGCCAAACACCGTCAACAGCCGTTCAGGCGAAAGTTCGCTGACGACTTTGAGTACCTTTTCAAGAGCATCGCTTGTATGGGCATAATCGACTAGAATCAAAGCCTTGCGCTCGTTTTCGACCTGTTCCAGCCTGCCCGGCACCTGCGGCGACCGAGCCAGTCCGGCGGCAATCGCAGAGAGCGGCAGCCCCAGAGCGATTCCAGCGCCTGCCGCGCAGAGCAGGTTCTGCAGATTGAATTCGCCGATCAGTCGGGACTGCACAGTGAGAGACCCGGCCGGGGTCTCCAGCTCAGCCTCGATGCCCTCCAGTGACAACCGAACCTTCCGAGGATAAACGTCGGCCCGCTCGCTGGTGCCACAGGTCATGGCTGAGGGATATCGCTCTGCCAGTTGCTGCCCGTAGCTGTCGTCGATATTGATTACACCGCCTTTGCCGCCGGCCAAAAGCTCGCCAAAGAACCTCGATTTGCTGGCAAAGTAGTCGTCCATGGTGCCGTGATAATCAAGATGTTCAGGTGTCAAGTTGGTAAAGATACCGACATCGAACTTCACGCCGTCAACACGGCATTGGTCAAGGGCATGGGACGACACCTCCATGACCAGCGCATCAGCCCCTTCCTGGCGGAACCCCGCCACCATCTGCAGCAGGTCGACCGACTCGGGGGTGGTATGCTGCGATGGCAGAATACGGTCCCCGAAGCGATAGCTGATCGTTCCCATGACTGCCGGACGGAGCCCGGCTGACTGCATGATCGCCTCAACCAGGTAGGTAATGGTGGTTTTGCCGTTGGTTCCGGTCACCCCGACCACCGGGACATCAGCGGTCGGCTCACCGGCAAACCTGGCGGCCACCCGGGCCATAGCCAATCGGGCATTGGCGACAAGGACCCCGGACACGCCGGCCGGCAGCTCCATTTCCTGCTCGATAAAAACCGCACTGGCACCACGGGCCAGGGCATCAGCAATGAAGCGGTGACCATCGACCGTCGCGCCGCGCAAAGCGAAAAAGGCTCCATCCGCCTCGACGTTCCGCGAGTCGTAAAAAAGCCCCGTAATCTGGCCGTCCCCGGAACCAAGCAGGCGGCTTTCTGGGAGATCCTGAATCAACTCCGATAGCTTCATCATTCAGCCTTTTCCCCGAGCAGACAATTCACTCTTTTCAGTTTGGCGACGCCAGTTTTACCCAGACTTCGTTCGAATAACAGATCGCCCGTCCGGGCAACGGCGACTGTTTCACCACCCGGCCCGATCCGCGCAATTTGATGTTCAAACCGTTTTTGGCCATGGTCTGCAACACCTGGCGATAGCTCATGCCGATACAGTCCGGCATGACCAGGCTCCCTGCTTCAACAGGCTCAATGACCGCCTGTACCGGTTGAGCCAACGCCTCTTCGACAGGCAGCGGCGGCAGCGGATCAACCGCTCCGGGCAAGGTCGGCGATATTTTCAGGTAGCGCAGAGCCTGGGTCGCTATTTTCGAGAATACCGGCGCAGCCACCAGCCCTCCGTACACATGCTTGGCCGGCTCGTCCACCACCACCAACACCACCAGTTGCGGATCCTCCGCGGGAACCATGCCGACAAATGAGGCGACCCGCTTGTCCACCGAGTAACCGCCGGTGACCGGGTCCACCTTCTGCGCGGTGCCGGTTTTGCCCGCCACCACGAAACCGGGGACCGCCGCCAAGGTTCCGGTTCCTCCGTCACCGACTGCCATTGCCATCATATTCCGCACCTGCCGTGCCACCTCAGGCGTAACAACCTGCTTGACCGCCTCCGGCTTCCGCTGTTCGACAAGTTCGCCGCGATCGTTGACGATCTTTTCGACAATCGGCATCGACATCAGGGTGCCGTCGTTGGCAATCGCGGCCGCCGCCCGGGCCAACTGCAGCGGGGTGACCGTCATACCCTGGCCGAAAGCGATGGCGGCCAGGTCGATCTCGAACCAGGCCGACGGCTCCCGAAGCAGACCCGGAGATTCGCCCGGCAGGTCGATTCCGGTCGACGAACCGAATCCGAAGTCGGTCAGGTAACTGTACATCCGGTCGCGCTCGAGAGCCTTGCCGACTTTTGCCGCACCGATGTTGGAGCTGACCTTGATAACTTCCGCTGCGGTGATCTTGCCGTAGGCATGGTGGTCATGAATGACCTTGCCGCCAACGGCATACGAGCCTTTCTCGCAGTCGACAATGGTTCCCGGTGTCACCAGCCCCTCATTGAGAGCTGCAGCCATGAGAAAAATCTTGAGCGTCGACCCTGGCTCGTAGGTGTCGCAAACCGCCCGGTTGCGCCATTGGTAAGGTCGATAACTGCCGATGGCGTTGGGGTTGTAGACCGGCTGGTTGGCCATGGCGAGAACCCTTCCCGTGCGCGGGTCAATGACCACTACGCTGCCGCCCTTGGCACCTGCCCCGGCCACACCTGCGGCCAGTTCCTTTTCGGCAACATACTGGATATTTTTATCCAGGGTCAGGTACAGGTCGGCCCCTTCCTGCTCTCCCTTGACCACCTTGTCGCCGCTACCCATACCGCGTCCAAGAGCATCCCGCTCGACCACCAGGTATCCACCCTGGCCGAGCATCACCGAGTCATAGCCGAGCTCCAACCCTTCCAGCCCCTTGGGATCAATTCCAGTGAACCCGATGACATGGGCACCGATTTCCGAGTTGGGATAAAAGCGCTGATGTTCTTTGATGAAGCCAATGCCGGCAAGTTCCGAAGCCCGGACTTTTCCGCTTTCACGCTCTGTTACCTGGCGCTTGAGCCACAGAAAACTCTTTTTCGATTTGATTTTTTTTCGGATTGAAGCTTTTGACAGAGACAGGGCACTGGCCAGCGCACTGGCAACGCGGTCAGGATCAGTAACTTTTTGAGGTTCGATGTAGATGGAATCGACTTCAACACTCAACGCCAGTTCCTCACCACTTTGATCGAATATTGTCCCCCGCCTGGGTGTCAGGGAGATGATTTTCTGATGTTGTCGCTCTGCCCGCTTTTGCCACTCCTCCTGACCAAGAACCTGTAGCTGAAAAGCCCGCACGACAATAAAACTAAAAGCCACCAGAAAACAGAAGCCGACCAGACGTATGCGGATGCGTACCCACTTCTCCAGCTTATCCATCAGTCAATAATAATCACCTGATCAAGGGTCGGCATGCGCAGACCGAGCTCGGTGCGGGCCACCCGCTCAATGCGCACCGGGCTGCGCAGGTGAGCAGCCTCCAGACGCAGTTTTTGATTGTCCTGTTCCACTTCGCGCAGCCTGTTGCCAAGGCTGGAAATGTCGTACTCCAGGTTGACCACCGTTATTCGCGACCAGACAAAAAAGAGGGAAACAACCAGCAGAACGGCAAGACAGCCAAACAGGGGAAGCAACCGCGGCCGCGCCAGGGTGAAGCCGTTGATTTTGGGCAGAGATCTTACCGTGGCATCCAGCACAACACCCTCCTTGAAACAACTGGAAATAAACAACTACACAGGGAGACGTCTGATCGCCCGAAGAACCGCGCTCCGCGAACGGGGATTTTCCTCAATCTCGATCTCTGTCGCTCGCATCGCCTTGCGCGTCAGCAGTTCAACCCGAGGGATCGTATTGCAAGCGCAGACCGGAAGCCGGGGCGGACAAGTACAGGTCCGGGCCTCATCCCTAAAAATCCGCTTTACAATCCGATCCTCCAAGGATTGAAAGCTGATCACCACCAGGCGGCCTTCCGGCTTCAGCAGCCCGATGGCGGCGTTGACGCCCTCCGCGACATGCTCGAGCTCCTGATTGACGTGAATCCTGATGGCCTGAAAAACCCGGGTCGCCGGATGAATCCTGCTCGGAACGTGCCCTCCGGGAACGGTATCCCGTACCAATTCGGCAAGCTGAAGGGTGGTCCGCAGCGGCGTTTCCTGGCGCACTTTGACAATCTTTCGGGCAATCCGCCCGGCCCAGCGCTCTTCGCCGTATTCGCGAAAAATCCGGGTCAGCTCCTCGACTTTCAGCTCATTCAGCGCCTCGGCTGCGGTTGCCCCGGTGGTCGTATCCATCCGCATGTCCAGCGGCGCATCGATTCGAAAGGAAAAACCCCGCTCTGCGGTATCCAGCTGGTGGGAGGAAACCCCCAGATCCAGCAGCATCCCGTCCAGTCCATCGATCTCCAGCTCGGCCAACACCTCGGCGGCTTCGGAAAAATTCCGGTGCCGCAGCACCACCCGGTCGCCGAAGGGAGCCAACACTTCAGCCGCCTTGCGCAAAGCCCCCGGGTCACGATCGAGGCCCACCAGTCGGCCATCCGGATTTGAGCGCTCAAGGATCAACCTGGCATGACCGGCCCCACCGAGCGTCCCGTCGAGATAGATGCCGCCCGACTTTGGCTGGAGCAGTTCCAGAACTTCGTCGGGCATCACCGAGCGATGCTCAAAATCGACTTCGGACAAGGCTAGAGGCCCACGCCCGCAACGAATCCGGGACTGGCCAGCAGCAATTCCTCGGACTTGCGGGTTACTTCGGCATATTTCAACTGGTTGTAGACATCGACCTTTTCGAACATGCCCACCACCACAATTTCTTTTTCTAGGCCCGCATGAGACCTCAACGACGGGGGAATCAGAATGCGCCCCTGTTTGTCAAATACGCACTCGACGGACGGGGCCACGATCAAGCGGATAATCGCAGTTTTTTCCGCACCGGCAGGGGCCTGCTGAATTTGCTCGACGATCTTCTGCCAGCTGGAAAAGGGGTAGGCCGACAGCCCCCCCTCAAAGTTTTTGGTCACCACCAGGTGCTCGTCACCATAGGAATCTGTCAGTATTTCCCGGAACTTAGCCGGAATACTGGCACGCCCTTTGAGGTCGATCGAGTTGTTAAATTCGCCCTGGAAGATCACATCCGGCCCCTCCTTGGCCCACGTTGACACCTTTTCCCACTTTTTGGGACTATATCCACCGCCCCCTGGGTTGTCAAGAATATTTTCCTGTTTTCTAAGGGTTTAGGATTCCTGCACGGCACGAAAAAAACCCCCAGCAGGGGGCCTCG